>NZ_JBIVXC010000006.1:0-130111 GCF_044769005.1 Pseudomonas sp. NPDC090755
CTACGGCGCTCGCCGGCCATCCATGGCCGTCGCCCCACTACGCAAGGGTTCCACTCGGCCTCCTGAAGGGACGATCGGTGGCGCCTGGAATATCGTGCGCTTAGGAGCAGGAGCAGGAGCAGGAGCAAAAGCAGGAGCAAAAGCAGGAGCAAAAGCAGGAGCAGAGCGAAGCACGGGTTCGGCTTTCCGCCTTTGCTTTTGCTTTTGCTGTTCGTACATCACCAGTCCAGACGACACGGTTCGTCCCTTCAGGAGGCTGAGCGCAGGTATTGCGTAGCCGGGTGCAGGCCATGGATGGCCTGCAAGTACCGCAGGGCCATGGATGGCCCTTCGGTGCGTCCCGGCGGGAGCAATGCCGGAGGGAAGGGACCCGCAGCGAAGCGTAGGGCCGGATGCAGGGACGCACGGTTTGCGCCACTTTGCCATGACAAAGTGGCCCGCCGTAAGGGCGGAAGGGGCCAGCAGCGTCACCATCGCGAATGGATCAGCTCGCAACACGGCAAGCCAAAGCGTTGGCACTGAAGACAGTGAGCATATCCATTCCCTGCGGCGGCTCCAACGGCTGGTTTCGCCCTTTACGGCGACCCACTTTTGAGGGCAAAAGTGGGCAAAACCCGTGTCCCTGCATCCGGCCCTTCGCTTCGCTACGGGTACCCTCGTTCCACCCTTGCTCCCGCGGGGGCGCGCCGAAGGGCCGTCCCTGGCCCTACGGCGCTCGCCGGCCATCCATGGCCGTCGCCCCACTACGCAAGGGTTCCACTCGGCCTCCTGAAGGGACGATCGATGGCGCCTGGAATGTCGCGCTCAGAAGCAAGAGCAAAAGCAGAGCGAAGCTCGGTCTCAGTTTTCCGATTTCGCCTTTGCTTTTGCTTTTGCTGTTCGTACATCGCCAGCCCAGACGACGCGATTCGTCCCTTCAGGAGGCTGAGCGCAGGTATTGCGTAGCCGGATGCAGGGACGCACGGTTTGCGCCACTTTGCCATGACAAAGTGGCCCGCCGTAAAGGCGGAAGGGGCCAGCAGCGTCACCGCCTCGAATGGATCATCTCGCTGATGACAAAGTATTGGCCCGTAGCCGCTGCCGCCAGGCTGCGATCGACTGCGCAGCAGTCGCAGGGGCCGGAAGTCCTGCGTGAGGCAGGTTTTACGACCGCTTCGCGGCCGATCGCAGCCTGGCGGCAGCGGCTACAGGGAGCACATCCGGTCTGCCGCTCACCTGGTTTGCGGCAAGTGCTCGAAGAGGGTCTTGCAGACGCCCGCGATATGTTCGTCGAGCAACCTCACCGCACGCTCGATATCCTTGGACCGACAGGCATCAAGAATCTCCCGGTGTTCATGATCGGCGCGTTCCTTGCCCGCCGACAGGCTCATCTGCATCCGCAGGTAGCGCTCCAGCTTGTCGTTCACCGAACGGATCATATTCACCAGGAACGGCCGCTGCGCCGGTTCGTACAGGCAAGCATGCAACTCCCAATTGAGCTCGGCCCAGCGGCCGACATCGTTCTCGCCAACGAACTCCTGGCAGATCCGCTCGGCACGGGCGAAGGTCTCCTCGGTCATGTTCGGAATGGCCAGGCGCAACGCCTTGTCTTCGAGCAGCATGCGCACCTCGAACATCTGCGCCAGCTCAGGTTCCGACATGCGCGTAACCATCGCCCCACGGTTGCGCTGGAACATCACCAGGCCTTCGGCCTCCAGGCGCTTGAGCGCTTCGCGCACGGGGATCTTGCTGACGTTGAACTGGCGGGCGATATCGTCCTGGCGGATCGGTTCGTCTTCGGCGAAGTGCCCGGCGATGATCGCATCGCGCAGGTGACGGGTGATGATTTCCGAAGTCGAAGGCGTATTGCCCAGGTCCGGGGCGTTGAGGCGGGGTACGGTCACGGTGGCATCGTCCGAAGTTATTTCAGGATATGGTATACGAATCTATCCGGTCCCGGCGCTACAGTTGCCCAACGGCCAGTTTCAGGAGAGAGTTTGACCGCCGATTACGGGTGTCCACGACGGTATTAGAGACAGGGCTAGCGGATGAAATGCACCTTGCCGGTGTCGTCGTTGCCCATGTAGATGCCGTAGACGCCGGCCTGGCGCTCTTCGATGTAGCGTTCGAGGATTTGGCGGATCGCCGGGTAGTAGATCTGGTCCCAAGGGATGTCCTCGGGGGCGAAGAAGCGGTAGTCGAGGGTTTCCGGGCCGTACTGGCCGGTGACCTCCAGGGCGATGGCGCGGAAGATGATGTACACCTCGCTGATCTTCGGGACGCTGAAGATCGAGTAGGGCGAGATGATTTCGGCACGTACGCCGCTTTCTTCCCAGACTTCGCGCAGGGCCGCCTCTTCGGTGGTCTCGCCGCTTTCCATGAAGCCGGCGGGCAAGGTCCAGGTACCGGGGCGCGGCGGGATGGCGCGCTGGCACAACAGGTACTTGCCGTCCTGCTCGATGATGCAGCCGGCGATCAGCTTGGGATTCACATAGTGGATGTAGCCACAAGCGTTGCACATCAGGCGCTCGTGGGTGTCGCCGGTGGGCCGTCCCTGGTGCAGCGCGGCAGTGCATTGCGGGCAATAGCGAGGGACGGCAGGCATGATCAGCGACCTATGCGGGGTTCTTTGAGGACAATCGGCGTGGCGATGTCACGCACCTTGCTGGTGTCGTCGTGTTTCTGGCGCAAGTAGTCCAGGGCCACCTTGGCCGCGGCGCGCACATGGTCGACCGAGGCCTGGTGGGCGGCCAGCGGATCGCCGCTCTTGATCGCGGCGACGATCTTTTCCATTTCCTGGTTACTGGCCCCACGGCGGTTTTCCTGGGACACCGAGGTGGCGCGCAGGTAGCTGATGCGCGCCTGCAACTGGCGCAGCTGGGTGGCGGCGACATGGTTGCCGGAGCCTTCGAGCAGCACGTCGTAGAAGCCCTGTACCGAATCGAGCACTTGTTGCAGTTCGCCTTCTTCAAGTGACCTGCGGTTCACCTCCAGGGCCTTCTCCAGGGCACGGATGTCCTTGGCCTTGGCGTTCAAGGTGAACAGCTGGACGATCAGGCCTTCGAGTACGCAGCGCAGCTCGTAGATGTCGCGGGCGTCTTCCAGGGTGATGATGGCTACGCGCGGGCCCTTGGCGTCGGCGAACTCCACCAGGCCCTCGGACTCCAGGTGGCGCAGCGCTTCACGCACCGACGTGCGGCTCACGCCCAGGCGGTCGCACAGGTCGCGCTCGACCAGCCGGTCGCCCGGCAGCAACTGGAAGCTCATGATCGCCCCGCGCAGTTTGTCGAGCACGATTTCGCGCAGGGTTACGGGGTTGCGGTTGACCTTGAAGCTGTCGTCGAGGGGCTGGCGTTTCATCGTCTGTGCTCTGAAATTGGCTGTTGCCTTCACCGCCGTCGCGCACCTCGAACCCCGGTGCGCCGTTGCGGTGCCGAACAGCCAGTCGTTAACGGGTTGCCTGCGAGTCGGCCTCGGCGAACGCCTCGCGGGCCAGGCGGAAGCTGTCCACGGCCGCGGGCACGCCGCAGTAGATGCCGACTTGAAGCAGGATTTCGCGTATTTGCTCACGACTCAGACCGTTACGCAAGGCGCCGCGTATGTGCAGCTTGAGTTCGTGGGGGCGATTGAGCGCGGAAATCATCGCCAGGTTGATCATGCTGCGCTCCTTGAGCGACAGGCCTTCGCGGCCCCAGACATGCCCCCAGCAGTATTCAGTGACCAGCTCCTGCAAGGGGCGGGTGAAGTCGTCGGCGTTCTCGATGGATTTCTGGACGTAGTCCTGGCCCAGCACCTGGGTGCGGATCTCAAGGCCTTTCTGGTACTTCTCGTTGCTCATGATCGGCTCCGAAAAAAAACGGGGGCCGCAACCGAGGTGTGGCGCACGGCCCCCTAAGGGAAATCAGGCCAGCGGCGGCAGGGCGCCGAGCTTGCCCTTGTGGTAGATCATCGGCGTGGCCGGTTGATCGGGCAGGATTAGGTTTTTCACCGCGCCGACGATGATGGCGTGGTCGCCGCCGTCGTACTCGCGCCACAGCTCGCACTCGATGATCGCCGTGGCATTGCCCAGCAGCGGGTTGCCCAGTTCGCTCAGGTGCCAGTCGATGCCTTTGGCCTTGTCCTTGCCCTTGCCGGCGAAGGCATAGGCCTCGGCGGTTTGTCCGGCGGCCAGCAGGTGAATGGCGAACTGCTTGCTGTCACGCAGCACCGGATAGGTATCGGAGGCGTAGTTGGGGCAGAACAGCACCAGCGCCGGGTCGATCGACAGCGCGCTGAAGGCGCTGGCGGTGATGCCGACGATGGCCCCGTCGGCGTCCAGGGTGGTGACCACCGTGACGCCGGAAGGGAAGGAGCCCATCACGTCTTTGTAAATGCCGGGTTCGATCATGACGCAGGTCTCCTAACGCATGACAAAGGGGTCGGGCATCGGCGCGGTCGAGAGGTTGATCCACACCGTCTTCAGTTCGGTGTAGGCCAGTACCGAGTCGATGCCGCTCTCGCGCCCGTAGCCGCTGTTCTTGAAGCCGCCGATCGGCGCCATGGCCGAGACCGCGCGGTAGGTGTTGACCCAGATGATCCCCGAGCGCACGTCGCGGGCCAGTCGGTGGGCACGGCCCAGGTCGCGGGTCCAGATGCCGGCGGCCAGGCCAAACTGCGAGTCGTTGGCCATGGCCAGCGCCTGGGCCTCGGTCTTGAAACGGATCACCGCCGCCACCGGGCCGAAGACTTCTTCCTGCATGATCTTCATCGAGTTGCTGTCGCATTCGAACAAAGTCGGCTCGTAGTACCAGCCGTCGCTGTCGACCTCGGCGCGCTTGCCGCCCAGGCGCAACGTCGCGCCTTCGGCCTTGGCCGCCGCCACCAGGCCTTCGACCACGGCCAGTTGCTGGGCGGTGGCCATGGGGCCCATTTCGCTGCTTTCGTCCTGAGGGTTGCCGATCTTGATGCGTTTGGCCCGCTCGACCAGGCGCGCAACGAATTCATCAAAGATCTCGTCCTGCACCAGCAGGCGCGAGCCGGCCACGCAGCTTTGCCCGGAGGCGGCATAGATGCCGGCCACTGCGCCGTTGATGGCGCTGTCCAGGTCCGCGTCGGCGAAGATGATATTCGGCGACTTGCCGCCCAATTCCAGCGACAGCTTGGCGAAGTTCTCGGCGCTGCTGCGCACCACATGGCGGGCAGTGGCGGCGCCGCCGGTAAAGGCGATCTTGCGCACCAGCGGGTGGCGGGTCAGCGCCGCGCCGGTGCTCGGACCAAAGCCTGTGACGACGTTGACCACGCCCGGCGGGAAGCCGGCCTCCAGGGCCAGGCGCGCCAGCTCCAGGACGGTCGCCGAGGCATGTTCGGACGGCTTGATGACGATGGTGTTGCCGGCGGCCAGGGCCGGAGCCAGCTTGATCGCGGTCAGGTACAGCGGGCTGTTCCAGGGGATGATTGCGGCGACCACGCCGATCGGCTCGTGTACGGTGTAGGCGAACAGGTCGGGCTTGTCCAGCGGCAGGGTGCCGCCTTCGAGCTTGTCGGCAAGGCCGGCGGTGTAGTGGAAGAACTCCGGCAGGTAGCTGACCTGGCCGCGGGTTTCGCGGATCAGCTTGCCGTTGTCGCGACTTTCCAGCTGGGCCAGGTGTTCCTTGTTGGCGCTGATCAGGTCGCCCAGGCGGCGCAGCAGTTTGCCTCGGGCGGTGGCGGTCAGGCCGCGCCAGGCCGGGTTGTCGAAGGCCGCCTGGGCGGCCTGGACGGCGCGCTCGACATCCGCTTCATCGGCATCGGGCAATTGCGCCCAGGCCTGGGCGGTGGACGGGTCGAGGCTGTCGAAGGTCTTGCCACTCTGGGCATCGAGCCACTGGCCGTCGATGCACATCTGAAATCGTACGAGAGTCATGCAACGATCCCCTTGGCTGAATCGGAGAGGGTTTTGGCGTCGCCGAGAAAGTCCAGCAGCATCTGGTTGACCAGGCGCGGCGACTCTACCGGCATCATATGCCGTTGCTCGGCCAGTACCACGCTTTGGGCACCGGGTATGCGCCGGGCCAGTTGCCGGGTCATGTCCGGGGTCGAGCCCAGGTCCCATTCGCCGGTGGCGATCAGGGTCGGCACCTGGATGCTGCCCAGGTCGTCGGCGCGGTACATGTCCTGGGTGGCGAACAGTTCGTAGGTGGTCAGGTAGCCCTGCGGATCGTTGCTGGCCAGGGTCTGGCGGATGGCGGCGATCTGCGCCGGGTTGGCCGCCTGGTACTCGCGGCTGAACCAGCGCGCCAGGGCCGCTTCGGCATTGGCGTCCGGGCCGTGCTCGGCCGCCTGGGCGGTACGGGCGATGACCCCGGCGCGCTGCTCGGCGCTACGGTTGAACACGCTGTTGAGCACCACCAGCGCGGCCAGGCGCTGCGGGTAGTGCAGGGCGAAGGCGCGGGCCACCAGGCCGCCCATGGAAAAACCGATGATGGTCGCCTGGGGCAGTTGCAGGTGATCGAGCAGCTCGGCCAGTTGCGCGGCATAGCCGGGCAGGCCGCAACCTTGCTGCGGACGTGGGCTCTGGCCGTGGCCGAGCATGTCGTAGGCGATTACCCGGTAGTCGCTGGCCAGGCCAACGACCTGGCCGCCCCACATTTCTTTGTTCAGGCCCACGCCGTGGATCAGGACCACGGGCTGGCCTTGGCCGGTCGCCAGGTAACTGGTGCCGGCCGGGGTGCGTTCAGCAGCAGGCTGAATCATCGGTCGCTCCTAGGGCGTCGTTATTGTTATTGCGCTTTTTCAGCGGCCAGCTCTTCCAGGTCGATGTAGCGGTTGCCGATGCGCGGGTGCAGGCGGCCACCGTCGGCGCACCCCAGGACCACCACGATCTCGTCGGCGCGCGGGGCGTCCTCGATCTGCATTTCCAGGGTGATGTAGTGCGAGCGAAGGCCTTCGTCGTCCTTGTGCATCATCGGGATTTGGATCGAGGTGCCCGGACCGCCGCGCTTGTTGGTGAAGCTCAGGTAGCTCTTGGCCTTGACCGCCTCGCGGTAGTGGTTGCCGAAACGCAGGGTGTGGATCACCGCCGAGGCGTGCTCGATCTCG
Organism: Pseudomonas sp. NPDC090755; assembly: GCF_044769005.1. Taxonomy (NCBI): domain Bacteria; kingdom Pseudomonadati; phylum Pseudomonadota; class Gammaproteobacteria; order Pseudomonadales; family Pseudomonadaceae; genus Pseudomonas; species Pseudomonas sp. NPDC090755. The sequence goes on from NZ_JBIVXC010000006.1 coordinate 7,036, forward strand.
CCATCGGCGCCGACCACAGCGGCCTTGCCGTAGGCTTCGATCTTGTCGGCACCGCCGATGGCGGCACACAGGCGCTCGACCATCTGTGCACCCAGGTCCGAGCAGTTGGCGCGGATTTCAGGCTTGAGGTCTTCGACAAAGCCGCGGCCCAGCCACGGGTTCTTGATCACCACGGCCAGGCCGACCATGGTCACCGGCTTGTCGGTGGCCTTGCCCCCTTCGATGAAGGTTTCTTCGGCGTAGGTGACGATCTTGCGGATTTCGAAACTCATGGGCTGCTCCTGTGCAGGTGGGGGCTAGGTCTTGTTGTCTGATGGTATACCATAATACTTTGCATGCAAGTGCTTCCTGCAAATTTCTCTGCCAGGGTGACGTGTGGGGGATAGGGGAGGGCGACCGCGGTGCGGTCGATCGCAGGCTTCGCCAGCTCCCACAAAGGTCGGGGGGCTTGTGGGAGCTGGCGAAGCCTGCGATGGGGTTTACTTGCGCGCTTCGAGAATCAGGTTGAACGGCGTTTCCGTAGCCCGTCTGAAGGTCTTGAAACCTGCTTCTTCAAACACCGCACGCAGGCGCGCTTCCCCGGCTTGCGCGCCCAGGCCCAGGCCGACTTCCTGGGACAGCGAGTTAGGCGTACAGATGAACGTGGAGGCGGCGTAGAACAGCCGGCCCACCGGCGTGCTGTTGGCATCGAGGTTGTCACCGGCATAGGGCTCGACCAGCAGCACCGTGCCGTCGGCCTTGAGCGCTTTGTAGGCATGTCTGGCGGCGCCCACCGGGTCGCCCATGTCGTGCAGACAGTCGAAGTAGCAGATCAGGTCGTAGTCATGGTCGGGAAAGTCCTTGGCGCTGGCCTTGACGAACTGCGTGTGCTCACCCACGCCCGCTTCGGCGGCACGCTGGTTGGCCACGGTGATCGAAGGGGCATGGTAGTCATAGCCAATGAACCGCGAGGCGGGAAAGGCCTGGGCCATGATCACCGTCGAGGCGCCATGGCCACAGCCGACATCGGCGACCTTGGCCCCGGCCTTGAGCTTGTCGACCACCCCGCTCAGCGCCGGCAGCCACTGGCTGACCAGGTTGGCCTTGTAGCCAGGGCGAAAGAAGCGCTCGGTACCGCTGAACATGCACGGGTGGTGATCGCCCCAGGGCAGGCCGCCGTCGCCGCGCATGGCCGCGACCAGTTTGTCCTTGTCGTGGTAGAGGGCGGCGATCACCGAGGCGCCACCGGCGGCGTACACCGGCGAATCCTCGATGGCCAGGGCCATGGCCTGTTCCTCGGGCAGGCGGAAGCGGCCCTCCTTGTGTTCCATGTAGCCCGACGCCGCCTGGGCGCTGAGCCATTCGCGCAGCAGGCGGGCATTGCAGCCGGTCTGTTGCGCCAGTTCTTCGGGGGTGACGAACTGACTGTCGGCCATGGCCCGGTACAAGCCCAGTTCATCGCCGAGGATCAGGTTGGCCAGCAGGGCGGCGGCGCCCATGTCGTTGACCAGCTTTCCCATGAAATCCTGTAGCTTGGCTTCGTCCATTGCGTGATCTCCTGCAAGAAGTCCAACGTCAACGGGGCCGCCGCAGCCAGCGACGGCCTCGGCCATTTGTAAAAGGGGCAACCTATCAGTGTAGTTCAGCGGGCCTGACCGGACGCGCGTTCGCGCAACGCCTTGCTGACTTTTGCCTGGATCTCGTAGGCCGGCGCCTCAACGGCGTCGTAGTCGCGGGAATAACGCCGGGCGAACTCATCCACACCCCATTGCTGATACTGCTGCACATGGTGCAGCTCGTGGGCCCAGAGCGCGACGTTGTCCTGGGCATCGGCCTCGTCGCGAAAGACGATGATGTCGATCAGGGTCACGGCGTTGACGTCGGGGTTCTGCAGCACGGCATTGGCGCTGTCCAGGGCCTGCTGGTCGCCGACCTTGTAGCGCGCCGCATCCAGCACCTGGAAATCGTAATACGGTTCCAGCTGGGCGCGAATGTGCAGTGGGATCGGCAGCAGCGTGCCGGCCGCCGCCTCGTTGCGTGCCTGCTGCAGGGCCATGGCCAGGGAGCTGCTGGCCATGCGCCCCAGGTCATCGAGCACGGTGCGGGCTTCGCCTGGGTCGACCGGCGAGCAGATGCAGCCGCCCAGGCAGATCTCGTACTGGCCGGCGGGGCAGGCGGCGTGGGCGTTGAGCGGGAGGAGCAGGGCAAGACCGAGCAGCAGCGTTTCAACGACTTTCATGCAAGGCCCCGGCGAGAAAATCACGGGAGGCCTTGAGCACGTGCTGCTGGCGCGCTTCGCTGGCCAGCATGCGTGCAATCACCAGCGCGCCCACGCACTGGCTGAGCAGCGCCCAGGCCAGGTCCGGGTCGCCCAGGGTCCGGGCCCAGGCCTGTTGCAGGCTGCACAGCCAGTGTTCGGCTTCTTCGCGCACCGGCAACGGCGCCTGGGCAATCTCCGCGCCCAGGGCCGGGATGGCGCAGCCGCCTTCGCGGTTGTGCACGTGGGCCAGGGTCAGGTACTGGTCCAGGCAGCGGCTGAGCCGTTCGCGGTCCATGGGTTGCTGGGCCATTGGGCTGTGGGACAGCTCGCGGCGCACGATCTCGGTGAACAGGTCGTCCTTGGACGGAAAATGGTTGTAGAAGGCCCCACCGGTCAGGCCTATGGCCTTCATCAACCCGGCCACGCCCGTGGCATTGAAGCCGCCGCGCTTGGCCAGGGCACCGCTGCTTTCCAGCAGTTTCTGCCGGGTCTGTTCCTTGTGATCGGTGGCGTAACGCACGCTGGCTGTCTCCGGTGCACCTGCTTGACGAGGCCTGGATCATAGCATAGCGTTCGTTTAGTAAATGATCGTTTACCAATGGAGGCGATGGATGAACTTGAACAAGAAAGTGGTGCTGGTGGTGGGCGCCGGGGATGCGACCGGTGGTGCGATTGCCAAACGCTTTGCCCGCGAAGGCTACATCGCCTGCGTGACTCGGCGCAGTGTCGACAAGTTGCAGCCGCTGGTGGACGAGATCCGCGCCGGCGGCGGTGAGGCGTATGGCTTCGGCTCCGATGCGCGCAAGGAAGAAGAGGTGACGGCGCTGGTCGAGCAGATCGAAAGCAGCATCGGCCCGATCGAGGCCTTCGTGTTCAACATCGGCGCCAATGTGCCGTGCAGCATTCTTGAAGAAACCCCGCGCAAGTACTTCAAGATCTGGGAAATGGCCTGTTTCGCCGGCTTTTTGACCGCCCAGGCAGTGGCCCGGCGCATGGTCACCCGCGAACGCGGGACTATCCTGTTCACCGGTGCTACCGCCGGCTTGCGCGGTGCTGCCGGCTTTGCCGCGTTCGCTGGGGCCAAGCACGGCATTCGCGCCCTGGCCCAGAGCATGGCGCGGGAACTGGGCCCGCGTAACATCCATGTCGGCCACGTGGTGGTCGATGGCGCCATCGACACGGCCTTTATCCGCGACAGCTTCCCCGAGCGCTACGCCCTGAAGGATCAGGACGGCATCCTGGACCCGGCGCATATCGCAGACAGTTACTGGTTCATGCACGCGCAGACACGGGATGCCTGGACCTTCGAACTCGACCTGCGGCCGTGGATGGAACGCTGGTAAATCCCTGACAACAACAAGAAAAGGACGCATTGCAATGAGCAAGACCGTTGAATTCTTCTTTGACCTGGGCAGCCCGGCCAGTTACCTGGCCTGGACCCAGCTACCGGCGCTGTGTGCCCGTCACGATGCGCAGCTGGTATACCGGCCGATGCTGCTGGGCGGGGTGTTCCAGGCCACCGGCAACGCCTCGCCGGTGATGGTGCCGGCCAAGGCCCGGCATGTATTCGTCGACCTGCAGCGCTATGCCCGGCGTTATGGCGTGCCCCTGGCCTTCCCGCCGGGCTTTCCGATCAACACCTTGAACCTGATGCGCGGCACCGTGGCGGTGCAGCAGTTCGCGCCGCAGCGCTTTGAGGCGTACCTGAGCTGCGTGTTCCAGGCCCTGTGGGTACAGCAGCGCAACCTGGGCGATCTGGCGCAACTGGCATCTGTGCTGGAAGCGGCAGGCTTCGATGCCGAACAGTTTCAAGCCTGGGCGGCCGATCCCGAGGTCAAGGCCGCCCTCAAGGCGGCCACCGACGAGGCGGTGCAACGCGGCGTATTCGGCGCACCCACCTGCTTTGTCGGCGAGCAGATGTTCTTTGGCCAGGATCGCCTGGACTTTGTTGCCCAGGCCCTGGGCTAGGCAGGACAGTCAGGTGTAGCGCCATTATTTTCGCCAACTGTATGGCCTGGGCGTGGCAAGACTCCGTTAGTGTCGATACAGCCTTGAACCCGACGGATTGCCTGCCATGCTCAGCTCACTCGACCTGATTACCGCCTTCGTGCTGTTTGCCTTCGTTTCCTCGATCACCCCGGGGCCCAACAACACCATGTTGCTGGCCTCCGGGGTGAACTTCGGCGTGCGCCGATCGATTCCCCATGCCGTGGGCATCAGCGTCGGCTTCATGGTCATGGTGCTGGCGGTGGGCTTTGGCCTGGGCGAAGTGTTCAAGGCCTATCCGCCGATCTATTCCGTGCTGCGTTACGTGGGCGCCGCCTACCTGCTGTACCTGGCCTGGAAGATCGCAACCTCCGGGCCGCTGTCGGCGAGCAACCCCGAGCGCCGCAAGCCCCTGGGCTTCTGGGGCGCGGCGGCGTTCCAGTGGGTCAACCCCAAGGCCTGGGTGATGGCGGTGGGGGCGATTACCACCTACACGCCGGCCCAGGGTTATGTCACCAACGTGATTGTCATCGCCACGGTGTTCGCCTTGGTCAACCTGCCCAGTGTCTGGGTCTGGGTGATGTTCGGCAGCGCCTTGCGAAATGTATTGCAGAATCCGCGCTGGCTGATGCTGTTCAATGTCCTGATGGCCGCTTTGCTGGTGATATCCCTGTACCCGCTGCTCTTTGTAGAATCGGGGTTTTCCTGAAAGTGAGTGCGCCGGCACATGCAGTTGATTCCCTGGTCCCATGACACAAGTGCTGGCTTCACCTTGCGCGGCTGGCGTTCACCCGCCAGCGGCAAACCGCTGCTGCATTTCTTGCACGGCAACGGCTTTTGCAGCCTGACCTACCAACCCTTGCTGGCGCGCCTGGCCGAGAACTTCGACCTGTGGCTGTGTGATGTCCAGGGCCATGGCGACAGCGATCACGGTGGCCCGTTCCAGGGCTGGAACCGCACGGCGGAGCTGGCTATCGAAGCCTTTGACGCCGGTCGCGGGGAGTACGCCGACGTGCCGCGCTTCGCGGTCGGCCACAGCTTCGGTGGCGTGCTCACCGCGCTGATGCTGGCGCGCCAGCCGCAGCTGTTCCAGCGTGCGGTGCTGCTCGATCCGGTGCTGTTCAGCTGCTCGATGATGGGCCTGATGGGCGCAGCCGCACTGGTCGGCCTGCACCGTCGCCATGCCCTGGCGCGCAAGGCCGCCACCCGCCGCAGCCACTGGCCGGATCGCACCGCGGCGCGGGCTTCGCTGGAGGGCCGTGGCATTTTCAAGGGCTGGAGCGAGCCGGCGCTGCAGTCCTATATCGAACATGCCATTGGCGAGTGTGGCGAAGGGGTGGTGCTCAAGTGTCGGCCGAGCAGGGAAGTGGAGATCTTCAGTTCCTTCCCCCGGCGCATGTGGGCCTCGCTGGGCCAGGTGCAGACCCCGAGCCTGGTGCTCTACGGCGAGGCCACCTATCCCTTCGTGCCGCAGTCGGTACAGCGTTGGGCCCAGGGTAATCGCCATGTCACCGCCAGCCAGGTGCCTGGGGGGCATTGCTTCATGCAGGAAGATCCGGCGGCGTGTAGTCAGCGGATCGAAGCCTTTTTGCACAATTGATGGGGTTGTTGCCCACTTTTTGACGATTGTGAGTCTTGGTTTGAGCGCGCAATAGCACGACTCCCTGAACAGCATGCCACGTGTCGGTCCGAGACCCGATGCAGGTACAATGCCATTATTGATTGCCAGCCTACCTTCGGACCACATGAAACCAAGCATGACGCAGCCGCTCGATACCCTCATCTGTTTTGCCACCCGTTGGGGCCCGCAATTTGGTGGGATCAATAGCTTCAATCACGACCTACTGGGAGCGTTTGCTGCGTTGTATTACCGCCAGGCGCGTACATGGTGTGTCGTGCTTTGGGCCAGTGAGCAGGAGAAGGCCGATGCGAGGGCACAGCAGGTGTCACTCATCTCTCTGGGCTTGGAGACAGAGAAGCAGTTTGCTGCAGGTCATGAACAATTGGCTTGGGCAGCGTTGGCAGCAGAAGGGGTCGAGCCGAACGAACACTGCGTATGGTTAGGCCATGACCGCATCACCGGGCCAATCGCTCTGGCGGCGAAGGCACGCGGTGGGCGCACGGCGTTGATCCACCACATGAGTTACGAGCGCTATGAGCCCTTTGTTGAAAATGCACAGCGGTCTCGGGCCAAGGAAGAAGAACAACGGCAGTTGTTCGAAGCGGCCGACGTGGTGATGGCTGTCGGTCCCTTGTTGCGCGACGCGCTGTACGACATGCTCGATCATGAAACGATTCCGATGCTGGTGCCAGGTTTGGCGGAAATTACTGCCAAGCGTGAGCCCAAGACGCTCAAAGCTTTCTTGAGTGGCCGCCTTAGTGCCGATGCAAGCAAAATCAAACAAGCACACCTGGGCGTTGCAGCGTTTTCCCAGGCCATACGTCAGGCAGATGCGCAGTCGGAAATGCCCAACAAGTTTCAAGGCAAGAACGAGCCAAAGCTGTTGCTGCGGGGCGTGGACTTCGAGGACCGCACGCAGGGCACAGGCGAAGGAGCCGAAGCCGAGTTGCGTCGTTATGCGCTGGAGCAAGCCGGGCGTGTGGTTAACATCCATCCCCTGCCATTCACCGCGCAACGCCAGGTTCTGTTCGATGATTTGCGTGGCTCGACCGTTGCGATGATGCCGTCATGGCACGAAGGTTTTGGCCTGGTCGCGTGGGAAGCCATTGCCGCAGGTGTGCCACTGATCGTCAGCGTGAAAAGCGGGGCGTACAAGCTGCTCGAAGAGTTGGAGCACGGTGCCTATAAATCCTGGGTCACGACAATTGATGTCGAAGGCAGCGAGGAGGCACCTTATCACTCCAGTGGCGATGTGGAGCGACTGTCCAAGGCACTGACCCTGATCGCTCATGATCCGTCCAAACGTCACGATGCTGCGCGACTGCGAGAGAAGCTTTGCGGGTTGTACACCTGGGCGCAGTGCGCTCAATCCTGCGGGCAGGCGTTGGGTTGGTCATTGCAGGAAGCTGCGCCAGTTGTGCAATTGGAGCAAATGCCCCAAACACAGGGTCCGGCTGTTGAAACGATTGAACCTGATGTTGCTCAAACCTTGCCTGGCCTCGGGTTGCCACCGGCCAGTTGGCGACCAAGACAGGGTCTGAGTGATAGCCAATTGTTGCGAGCCGAAGAGGCGATAGTGCCCTTCGATTCCAGTCGCGAACCCTTTTTGCTGGCGCAGATGGAGTGGGTCGAAAAGCCCGGGTATGACTTGCAAGTGCGTTTGCTCTGTGGCCCCGGTGGTGTTGGCAAGACCCGCCTGGCTCTGGAGATGTGCCGCCGCTTGCGCTTGAAAGGGTGGAGTGCGGGCTTCCTGGCGGGCGATAGTGATACCGAAAAAGCTTTGGAACTGGCTAGGAACCTGACGGCAAGCCACATTCCAAGTCTGGTGGTGATTGACTATGCAGAGACACGCCAATCGCTAATGCTCACTTTGTTCAAGGCTCTCAAGGGCAGTAACAACACTAAACCCATTCGCTTTCTGTTGTTGGCACGTGCAGGGGGAGAATGGTGGCGAGTACTGCCGAGCAAGGACTCTCAGTGCGAGGACTTACTGGAGGGGCCCGCTACGAGCGGACCTTTCCAGATACCAGCATTGCATGGCAGCTACGAGGCGCGGCAGATTGCTTACCGACAAGCGCTGCAAGCTTTTGCTCAAAGGCTAGAGATAGAGCCGCCGGAGCATATGCCGAACTTGGAAGATACGTACTTCTCCAGACCGCTCTACATTCAGATGGCGGCGTTGATGGCATTGCGAGGCGAGCGTCCGAAGTCTGCCGAATCCTTGCCGCGTGCGTTGGTCAACCACGAGCGACGTTACTGGGCGAAGGCATTGGCGGCTACAGAGGGCGCAGGGGACGAAATCGTCCATAGAGCTGGCATATTAATGACGTTGTCCACCCTGGCCAATGGCATCGCCACTGAGCGCGTTCTCGAGGAAATTCTTGTTGTTTCCGAGGGCGAGCGCGTTGAGTTTAAAGCACTGTACAGGGCGCTCACTCCATTGTATCCGGATCATCATCAAGGTTTGCATGGCTTGCGCCCCGATGTGATTGGCGAAGCGCTGGTTGCACAGAGTCTGCTCAGTGCACGAGGGATGGAGTTGCTCGATCAGGTGTTGGCTACCGGCAGTAGCGCGCTGCGTCGATCCAGCTTGACAGTGGTGGCGCGCTTGCTGCGAGAGCGGGAGGACTTGCTGCCGGTGATCGAGGAGGTGCTGGGGCGACATTTTATTTTCTGTATCGATGATTGCATTGCTGTCTGTCTTGAGTCCTCTGGTCCCTTGCTGGAAGTGGTAGAGCAGGTCTATCAAGCGCTTCCGTCACGGTTACAATCGCAAGCATCTGGATCACTTATGCCGTGGCTGGGCTTCGATATTGTGCCGCTGGCGAAACTGGGCATTTACGTAAGCCGAAGTCAGGTAAGAAAGTACCTTGAGAAAAAGAACAAGAAAGAAACGCCGAGGGCAGTCGAAGAGTATTTGGAAGCTCTTGGGCTCTTGGCCTTCGCATTGAAGAACGATGGTCAGACTCAAGAGGCCTTGACGACCATTAAACAAGCGTTGGCGCTTAAGTCCGGGATCCGCAGAACACGATCTAATGACCTGATGGTGAGCTGGCATTTAAGAGTTCAGTCGGAGCTGCTCACATTATTGGGTAAAAATGACGAGTCCCTGGTTAGCGCCCAGCATGCACTGCAGCTTACCCGTCAACTGGTTTCGCCGAAGAATGAAACGAATGCTGGAGAGCTGGCCAGGTGCCTGAGCATTTGTGCAGGGTGTATGGCCGACTGTGGCCGGGTCGTGGAGGCACTGCAACTGAGTGAGGAAGGTCTACAGTGGGCAAGAAAGCTCTCGAGACCTACGTCACCCGCTTCTCAGAGTGATCTGGCAGTCAGCTTGAGTAACTTTGCAAGATGTCTGGTCATGAATGGGCATATCCAGAAGTCCTTGGCAGCCAGCGAAGAGGGGCTGGAAATTCGCCGAGTGCTAATGGACGTCGAGCCACAGAAGTACAGGCAAAATTATGCCTTGACCATGATGAACTATGCATCGCGGCTGTCGGACGTGGGTGAGATTGATGAGGCGTTGCGTTTAATCAAGGAAAGCTTGTCGATTAACCGCGCATTGAGCGAATCCAAACCTGAACGATTCAGTGCAGTACTGGGAACAACATTGAACAACTGTATGGTCATCGAAGCCGAAGCAGGGAACTTCAAGGGGGCTCTGGGGTTGGCGACTGAGTTGCTGGCGTTGTACGAGCAGTTGGTTCAAAACAATCAGGATATGTACCTGGTTGAGTTTGAAGCAACACGCATCGAATGCGCATACATCCGCTGGCTGGACAATGGCCAATCCATGACAGAGGAGGCGTACAAGCCGGTGGGCATTCACAGCGATACTCAGAGCCAGCGTGCACTGGAGTATCAGCAGAGCTGGCTGCTGGCATTTGCTGAACAGACCCTGGCTGCGGTGATTAATGCTCGCGCGAGCTGGGAGAAATTGGATTTTTCTCAGCAGTTCGGCATGAGAAACAAACATATTTTGTTGGGGGCGTTCAGCGCCCAGCGATTGGGCGCATGTGATGGCCTTTGGCGTGAGAGCCTCGCGGAGCTGAGAAAAATACGCAAAACCCGTATTCCAGCCTGGATGACCGAGACGGCCCGGCGCATGGGGTTCTCACTGGAAGCTTGAGCACCTCGATATTCAATCGATATCACTGGCAGCGAATTCGCTCGCGAGAAAGTCCAGCAAATGCCGCACCGCCGGCAACAACCCCCGACGCGAGGCGAACACTGCGTGCACCACGCCACATTCCGGCGCCCATTCAGGTATCGCCCGCACCAGCGTGCCATTGGCCAGTTCCTCGCGCACAACCACCAGCGGCACATGCACCACACCCACGCCCGCCACCGCCGCCTGGCGCAGCACCAGCAGGTCGTCAGTGACCAGCCGGGGCTGGTGGCGCAGGCTGGCGCGGGCCGCGTCGGGACCCACCAGCTCCCAGTGGTAGTCGCGCTGCGGCTTGCCCCAGTGCAGGCTCGGCAGGGCACCGAGGTCGGCCAGCACCGGCCGCGTCGGCAGGCGTTCGAGCAACGCGGGCGAGGCCACCAGGCACTGGGTGCTGTGGGCCAGGGTCTTCATCACCAGCTCGCTGCTTTCCAGCGGCGGCACGCGCACGCGCAGGGCGATGTCGATGCCTTCCTGGATCAGGTCGACCTGGCGGTTGGTGCTTTCGATATGCAGTTGCACCAGCGGGCACTGGACCATGAAGCGGGTCAGCATGGACCCAACCCAGAAGTCCAGCAGGGCGGTGGGGCAGCTCAGGCGCACGATGCCCTGGGGCTCGGCGCGGTTGCGTTCGATCAGTTCGGCTGCGCCCTCGGCCTCCACCAGCATGGCGACGCAGTGGCGGTAGTAGGCCTGACCGATTTCGGTGACCGAAAAATGCCGGGTCGAGCGCTGGATCAGGCGCACGCCCAGGCGTTCTTCCAGCCCGGCGATACGCCGGCTGAGCTTCGACTTGGGCATGTCCAGGGCGCGGCCGGCCGGGGCAAAGCCGCCGTGATCGACCACTTGGGCAAAGTAGTAAAGGTCGTTGAGGTCTTCCACCATTGTTCTCCAAATGGAACGCTGAAGGCAGTTTAACCGATCTACCGCAGATGTCGTTGCGCTCGTATGGTTATAGCCATGCACGAGAGGAGGCATCTCATGAAAAAGATCCAAGGCGTCTACAGCAGCCCCAACCCGCACTGGGTCGGTGATGGCTTTCCGGTACGCAGCCTGTTCACCTACGACAACCTGGCCCAGCACATCAGCCCGTTCCTGCTGCTGGACTATGCCGGTCCGCACGACTTCAGCCCGACCAAGGCCCGCCGTGGTGTCGGCCAGCACCCCCATCGCGGATTCGAAACCGTGACCATCGTCTACCAGGGCGAGCTGGAACACCGCGACTCCACCGGCGCCGGTGGCCTGATCGGCCCGGGCGACGTGCAGTGGATGACTGCAGCTGGCGGCATCCTCCATGAAGAGTTCCATTCCCCGGCCTTTGCCGAGAAGGGTGGCACCCTGGAGATGGTCCAGCTGTGGGTCAACCTGCCGGCCAAGGACAAATCGGCAGCGGCCGGTTACCAGACGCTGCTTGCCAGCGACATCCCGGTCGTACCCCTGAACAACGGCAGTCTGCGGGTGATCGCCGGCGAGTATCGCGGCCATAAGGGCCCGGCGCAGACCTTCTCGCCCATGGACGTCTGGGACTTGCAACTCAAGCCCGGCGCCCAGGTTCGCCTGCCCAGCGCGGCCGGACGCAGCACGGCGCTGGTGGTGCTGCGCGGCAAGTTGCAGGTGAACGGCGAGCGTGAAGTCGGCCCGGCGCAGTTGGTGCTGTTCGAGCGGGCCGGTGACGAGCTGCTGCTTGAAGCACAGACCGATGTGTCGGTGCTGCTGCTCAGCGGCGAGCCGCTGGACGAGCCGATTGTCGGCTACGGCCCATTCGTGATGAACAGCGAAGCCGAGATTGCCGAGGCCTTCGAGGATTTTCGCAGCGGGCGTTTCGGCCAGATGAACGGGCCGGCTGCCTCCCGCTAACGCAACTAGTCTCTTAAACCCGAAGGCCGGCCGGCACGGTCGGTCTTCGCCCTGGGCTGCCGGCACAACTGGCGGCCCGTTCCCAAGGAGAACGTGCCATGAGTACATTTGCCAACGTTGCCAACTTCAATGGTCAGGTCCCGCGCATCGACCCCGATGATGCCGTGATGTTGCTGATCGACCATCAAAGTGGCCTGTTCCAGACGGTCAAGGACATGCCCATGACTGAACTGCGGGCCAATGCCATCACCCTGGCCAAGGTCGCGAGCCTCGCGAAAATGCCGGTGATCACTACCGCATCCGTGCCCCAGGGCCCCAACGGTCCGTTGATTCCGGAAATCCACGAAGCGGCGCCCCATGCCCAGTACGTTGCACGCAAAGGTGAAATCAACGCCTGGGACAATCCCGAATTCGTCGCTGCGGTGGAGAAGACCGGGCGCAAGACCCTGATCATTGCCGGCACCATCACCAGCGTGTGCATGGCCTTCCCGAGCATCAGTGCGGTCAATGCAGGCTATAAAGTATTTGCGGTCATCGATGCCAGCGGCACGTACTCGAAGATGGCCCAGGAAATCACCCTGGCGCGCGTCGTGCAGGCCGGTGTGGTGCCCATGGACACCGCGGCGGTGTGCTCTGAAGTACAGCGCACCTGGAACCGTGAAGACGCCCAGCAGTGGGCCGAAGCGTACAGTGCCGTTTTCCCGCACTACCAGTTGCTGATCGAAAGCTACCTCAAGGCCCAGCAAGTGGCTCGCGACAACGAAACCCTGGACTCGCAACGCTGATCCCTCATGTCCGGTGCCTTCGGGTGCCGGCTAATCACAGCAAGGAGTTGGACCATGAGCAAACCCTACGTACGCCTGGACAAGAACAACGCCGCTGTCCTGCTGGTCGATCACCAGGCCGGCCTGCTGTCGCTGGTGCGCGACATCGAGCCGGACAGATTCAAGAACAACGTGTTGGCGGTCGGTGACCTGGCCAAGTATTTCAAGCTGCCGACCATCCTCACCACCAGTTTCGAGACCGGCCCCAACGGGCCGCTGGTGCCCGAGCTCAAGGCCCTGTTCCCGGAGGCACCGTACATTGCCCGCCCGGGCCAGATCAACGCCTGGGACAACGAGGATTTCGTCAAGGCGGTCAAGGCCACCGGCAAGAAGCAACTGATCATCGCCGGTGTGGTGACTGAAGTGTGCGTGGCCTTCCCGGCGCTGTCGGCCCTGGAGGAAGGCTTCGATGTCTTCGTGGTGACCGATGCCTCGGGTACCTTCAATGAGCTGACCCGCGATTCGGCCTGGAACCGCATGTCCCAGGCCGGCGCCCAGCTGATGACCTGGTTTGGCCTTGCCTGCGAGCTGCACCGCGACTGGCGCAACGACATCGAGGGCCTGGGCACCCTGTTCTCCAACCATATCCCCGACTACCGCAACCTGATCACCAGCTACACCACGCTCACCCAGGGTAAGTAAACCCTTCGCTACTCGTCAGCCGGGCGCTTGTGCAGCCCGGCTGATGTCGTTCTGGCAGACCATTCTTTGTATGCTTGCAGCGTCAAGGAGAATGCGGGTCAGTCAATGAACACACCGGCTCACCTCAAAGGCTACCGGCGCTGCGTGCGCCACGGGCCGACGATCACGGTCTGGCTGGGCTACCGTGCACCCTATCACTGGCCCTCGATGCTCGGTTTTCTTGCTGCGCGTTCGATAGCCGGTATCGAAGCGCTGGAGGCCGGGGTGTACCGGCGTACCGTGTTGGTGGCGGGGCGCCAGGGTGTCATCCACTGCCGCCCTGGCGCAGGGCAACGCTTGGCGCTGTCGGTCAGTGGCCTGCCTGCATCGTTACTGCCGGGCCTTATTGCCCGGGTACGCCGGGTGTTCGACCTGGATGCCGATCCCCACGTAATCGAATCCCAGTTGAGGCGTGACCCGCTGATGGCGCGCCTGATCGCGGCGCGCCCGGGGCTGCGCGTGCCCGGCGGCTGGGAGCCGTTCGAGCAGGTGATGCGCACGGTGCTGGGCCAGCAGATCAGCGTGGCCGGGGCCATGACCCTGGCCGGGCGCCTGGTTGCCCGTCATGGGCAACCGCTGGCCAAGGCGCTGATCGCCGATCAGCGGTTGACCCATGTGTTTCCGCTGCCGCAGGCGATTACAGACGTCGACCTCAGTGACCTGGGTATGCCACGCTCGCGGGCGGCGACCCTGTCGGGCATGGCCCGGGCGCTGCTGGACGATCCACGCTTGCTCCGGGCCGATGCCGACCTGCAGGCCTGGGTCACGCGCTTGTGCCGGCTGCGCGGCATCGGGCCCTGGAGTGCCCAGTACCTGGCCTTGCGCCAGCTGGGGGCGGCCGATGCCTTTCCGCTTGGGGATGTGGCGCTGGCCAAGGCCCTGCGCCTGCTGGAGAGCGCCGATGCGCAACTGGCCGAGCGCGCCCTGGCCTGGCGCCCGTGGCGGGCCTACGCGGCGCAGCACCTGTGGGCCTGGCTTGCGGCCCCTCAGCGGGACTGACGCCAGGTCACCTCGGTGATGCCATAGCGTTCGGCCAGGGGCTTGCTGACCTTCTTGACCTTTTCCTGGCCATAGCGGCCAATCCTGCCCACACCGGCGTCGCAGCTCGCCCAGTGCCAGGCTTCGGCGTTGTCCATCTTCTCTGCGCGAATGATGAAGGACTTGGGCGCACCGTGAAGTTGGTAGTCGATCACAAACAGTTTGGCGTCGTTCATGGGCCTTTGAGGATCCTTTCAGAGCGGTTGTCAGGAAATGCCTTGCACTGCAATGAATGAGTCCGCCGGCGGGGAAAAAATTCAATCGGATTTCAATCGTCGCCGCTGATCGTCAGGTGACGGGTGTCCTTGGCGAATACCACCTGCTCCAGGCGGTGGGCGATGCCACAGACCAGCGAGTCGTAGGCGGGGATGACCTTTTCCTCGGCCGACAGGCACTGGAAGATGTCCAGCTTGCGCTCGGCCTGCTGGGTTTCCAGCTCGAAGATACGCACATAGCGCTCCAGGTCGTTGTTCAGGCTCGACAGGTATTCACGCAGGCGCGAGTGGTCCACTGCGCTCTGGCTGAAGTGCCAGGTCATGGGGTGGATCAGAAAGCGTGAATGCGGGGAGGCGATGCGCACTCCGGCGGCCAGGTACATGATGATGCCCATGGACTCGATGTTGCCGGCATTGACCGCTGTGATGGGGACTGGCAGCGACTTGATCAGGCTGTAGATGGAAAAGCCGAAGTTGGTGCTACCGCCTGTGGTCGACAGGTAAAGCAACAATTCGCTGGCGCCCTCGTCGATCGCCTGCAGGCAGCGGTCACGGAAGCGCTCGGTGGTGCGTTGGTCGATCTGGCAGTGGAAGTGAATTACCTGCTGGCTCATGGGCAGGCCTCATGACCGACGCACCGAAGGCGCGTCGGTCGCGGCTGGGTCAACTACGGCCGCCGCCACTTGGCTTGCGGTCTTCCTTGCCCATGTCGGGCTTGCGGGGCTGGCCACCGGCGCCGCCACCGGAAGCCTGGCCGCCTTTCTTGCCGGCGTCGGAGGTTTTTTGCCGGTCATCGGCGAAAGTGCCGCGGTTGCCCTGATTGCCCAGTTGGGTATCTTTGTTAGCCATGATGTGCTTCCTCTGGTTGCAATGGAAGTGCAAGGCAGTTGCCTCACACAGATTGGGTGGCGCGGGCACTGGCAAAGTTTGAAATTTGTTGGGGGCTGCTGGACGAACGGTCGGGTTGGCCCGCCCATCGGGCCCTGGCGCTTTCGCGGTGAACTTACAGTCGTGACGGGGCTTCCCAGTAAACAGGGCCTGTTGTGATTGCCGGGGTGCATGAGCGCTACGGGGGTGCATGGGCAATATCAATTGGCATTCACCGGCTCTCAGGTGATTACTGAGCAGTCGGTCTTTCCGACAGAGGATCGCCCCATGTCACTGATTGGCGTCTCAACCCTTGAACTGCGACAACTGATCGAGCGGGCGTTCTTGCCCGATATCTGCGAAGTCAGTTGCCCGGATGGTGTGTGGCTGACCATTCGGCTTGGGCAGGGCGACAACCTGCTGGTCACCGAGGTTCGCCTGGACAGCCTGACCACCTGCCACGAGGTGCATGCCCTGGTCGATCAGATACGCGAAGAGCGGCGCCTGAACCGAAGCCCGGGCGACTTCCGGCCCAGCACCATTGTCTGAGCCCACGCTTCGTGCCGTTGTGGGCGCCGGCGATGGGGCGCATCGCCCCTGGCCCGCGCCTATTGCAGCTCCAGCTGCAACTGCAAGCCGCCGTCGTCACAACGCCGGTGATAATGGACGATGCCCCGGTAGGTCCGACCTTCCCAGGTAAAGGCCAGGCTGTGGCTGCGTTCGAGCTTGTCCGGCACTGGCGCGCGCACCTGCATCTGCAACCCTGGCAGGCCGTTGAGGTTGAGCGGCGCCAGTTGTACTTCGCATTGCGCGCTGTGGGCCACGGGACCGAAAAAGGTGTCCTGGACGAAGTCGATCTGCAGGCTGGTCGGGTAGGCTGCGTTGACCTTTCTCATGGCTGTCGATACTCGTTTCCAGTTGCCTGGTCGAATAACTG
This sequence comes from Pseudomonas sp. NPDC090755, assembly GCF_044769005.1. Classification (NCBI taxonomy): domain Bacteria; kingdom Pseudomonadati; phylum Pseudomonadota; class Gammaproteobacteria; order Pseudomonadales; family Pseudomonadaceae; genus Pseudomonas; species Pseudomonas sp. NPDC090755. The sequence continues at coordinate 23,466 of NZ_JBIVXC010000006.1, forward strand.
CGGTTCACTTCAAGTGTGATCCTTGATCGGCAACCGGGCAACGCCTTTGCCCATGCTCCCGACTGGCCGGTTCAGCCGCAGGGCGTTTCATGCAAGTGCAGCCAGCGCAGTTCGCCGTTGTCCAGATGCTCGAACACCGCTGTCGATCGGCGCACGCTGTGCCGGCCCCGGGCATCGATCTGTCGTTCCCGGTAGCTGACCAGGCTCACGTGCTGACTGTGGCGGATCAGCTGTGGTTCGTCGATCTGGATGAGCAGGTCCGGTCGTGTGCCATGGGCCGCGTGGAACACCCTCTGCAAGCCCGCATGGTCCAGCCGCTGTCCCGACAGCCCGATCATCGAAAAGTCCGGGCTGAAATGCGCCAATAGCTCGCCCAGTTGCTCAGGTGCGGCCTGGCCGGCCAGCCAGTGCTGGATCAGCATGTGTACGTCGAGAATTTCGTCAAAGCAGCGGTTTTCGGTAGGCATGTTCAAGACTCGGGACAAGGATGTAGGCGCCCCAGGGCCGAGGCCCCGGGCAACGTGAGCACGGCAGGCAGTGCCAGCAGGGACAGCCCTGCCGCCAGCAGCAACACCTGCCGGTAGGCCTCGGGTGCGGGCAACCAGGCATTGAGCACCGCGCCCAGTACGGCCGCGCCGAGGCAGAAACTCAGCTGGCGGTTGAGGCTCCACAAGGCGCTGGCGGCGGCCATGCGTTGCGGGGCGATGGCGAGAAACGCCAGGCTTTGCGCGCTGCTGCTGCACAGGCTGCTGCCCAGGCCCAGCAGGGCGAAAACCAGCACCAGGCCGTAGGGGTGCAGGGCCAGCCCGGGCAGGCTGAGGCCAACCAGGGCGAGGCTCTGCAGCAGAATGCCGGCACACAGCAGGGCGCGCGGCCCTGTCGGATTGAAACGCCAGCGCACCAGGGCAATGGCCAGCAAGGCGCCCAGCGACCACGGCAGCATGAGTGCGCCGGTGGCCGTGGCACTCAGGTGCAGTTGATCTTGCAGGTAGAGCGTCGCCACCAGGTTGGCGCCGATGAACACGCCGGGCACGCACAGGTACACCAGCATCGCGGTGCGCAGCAGCGGCTGGCGTAGCAGGCCAAGGTCGAGCAGGTGTGCGCTGTGGCTGACCGGCTCCCTGGCCGGCAGCCAGGCCAGGGCCAGCAGCCCGGTGAGCAACACCAGCGGCAGCAGCGCCAGGAAGATCCAGCGCCAACTGAGGTGATCCACCAGCAGCCCGCCCAGGGCGGGTGACAGGGCCGGGACCAGCAGGGCGATCATCATCACCTGGGCGGTCAGCGCAGGACGCTGGCGGGGTGGACAGGCCCGGTAGGCCATGGCCTGGCCCACCGGTATCAACAGGCCGCCGCCCAGCCCCTGAAGCAGTCGCCAGAGCAACAGGCTGTCGATCGAGGACGCCATGGCCGCCAGCAGGGTGCCCAGGCCGAACAGCACCAGTGACAACAACAGCGTCTGGCGTTCACCGATGCGCAGCGCGAGCCAAGTACCGAGCGGAATCACCAGGCTCAGGCCGATCAGGTACAGGTTGGCGACCCCGCTCAGTTGCATCACCGATGCATTCAGTTCCTGGCCCAGCAACGGATAGGCACTGTTGAGGGCAAACATGTTGAGCAGGTCCAGGGCAAAACCGAACAGGAATATCAGGGTGACTTTCGAGCGATAAGGCATGGTGTAGCAGCCAGCGAGGGGGCGAGGGCGCAGTCTAGAGCGCTCGAAACACTTGTATAAGGCCGTTGGATTCGCCAGATTGTGCGAATTATTTTGACAATCCAGGGCGATACCCATGGTCAGTCTCGACCGGTTCGAGTTGTTCTGCGCGGTGGTCCAGGCCGGTTCCTTCACCGGCGCCGCCGTGCACCTGCGCCAGACCCGCGCCGCCGTCAGTTTCAACATCAAGCAGCTGGAAGCTGAGCTGGGGGTGACCTTGCTCAGTCGTACAACCCGGCGTCTTGCTCTGACCGAAGCCGGCGAACGCTTTTACGGCCACTGCCAGCAGGTGCTGGAGCACGCACGTATCGCCATCGACGAGGCGCGGGGCGAGCATGCGGGGTTGCAGGGCTGCCTGCGTATCACCTCCACGGTGGAGTACGGCGTCATGGTACTGGCTCCGGCGTTGCAGGGCTTTTGCCGCGAGCATCCCGACCTGCGCGTGCGCCTGCAGACCCACACGGCCCAGGCCGATCTGCTGCGCGATGGCTTCGACGTGGCCATCCGCCTTGGCCAGCCGCACGACTCCAGCTATCGCGGGGTGTGCCTGGACAGCTACGAGGTACGCCTGGTACTGGCGCCGTCGTTGCTGGCGCAAGGCACTGACCTGCTCGACAACCCGGAGCGCCTGGCCCAGTTGCCGCAGATAGTGCACAGCCGCTTCGAGCAGCAGCCCGGCTGGTTGCTGCACGATGCCCGGGGCAATGAAGTGCAGTACCAGGGACGAGGCGAACGGCCGCTGGTTGCCGACAATGCCTCGATTCTCCGGGCGTTCGCGCTAACGGGCATGGGGGTGGCGTTGCTGCCGTCGTGGCTGGTGGCCGAGGACCTGGCCTGTGGCCGACTGCTCGATGCCTTGCCGTCCTGGCGGTTTGCCAGGCAGAGCGTGTATGCACTGTACCCGGACACCCGGCATGTGCCGCGCAAGGTGCGGGCCTGGATCGACTACCTCAAGGGCTACCTTCAGGATCGTCGACCCGGTCATTGATGGCCTCATCGCAGGCTCCCACAGGGACATAGGGGCGCCGCTGTATCTGTGGGAGCAGGCGAAGCCTGCGATCACCCCTGTTTCTTGATGATCGCTTCGCTGATGCTCGCCGGCGCCACGGCGTACTTGGTGAACTCCATCGAGAAGCTGGCCCGGCCCTGGGTCATCGAACGCATCGACGTGGCGTAGCCGAACATCTCGCCCAGCGGCACCTCGGCGCGGATCACCTTGCCGGCCGGGGTCTCGTCGCCATCCTGGATCATTCCCCGGCGCCGGCTGAGGTCGCCGAGGATATCGCCCTGGTACTCCTCGGGCGTCACCACCTCGACCTTCATCACCGGCTCTAGCAGCACCGCGCCGCCTTTTTGCGACAGCTGCTTGGTGGCCATGGACGCGGCGATCTTGTAGGCCATTTCGTTGGAGTCGACGTCGTGGTAGGAGCCGTCATAGACCGCTGCCTTGAGGCTGATCAGCGGGTAGCCGGCCAATACGCCGTTCTTCATCTGCTCCTCGATGCCTTTCTGGATCGCCGGGATGTATTCGCGCGGTACCACGCCGCCAACGACCTCGTTGATGAACTCCAGCCCTTCCTTGCCCTCGTCGCCGGGGGAGAAGCGGATCCAGCAGTGGCCGTACTGGCCGCGCCCACCGGACTGGCGGACGAAGCGGCCTTCGATCTCGCAGGTGTTGCTGATCTTCTCGCGGTAGGCCACCTGGGGCTTGCCGATATTGGCCTCGACGTTGAATTCGCGGCGCATGCGGTCGACGATGATGTCCAGGTGCAACTCGCCCATGCCGGAGATGATGGTCTGGCCGGTTTCCTCGTCGGTCTTGACCCGGAACGACGGGTCTTCCTGGGCCAGCTTGCCCAGGGCGATGCCCATTTTCTCCTGGTCGGCCTTGGTCTTGGGCTCTACCGCCACCGAGATCACAGGGTCGGGGAAGTCCATGCGTTCGAGGATGATCGGCTTGTCCATGTCGCACAGGGTATCGCCGGTGGTGACGTCCTTCATGCCGATCAGCGCGGCGATGTCACCGGCGCAGACGTCCTTGATTTCGGCGCGCTGGTTGGCGTGCATCTGCACCATGCGGCCGATGCGCTCTTTCTTGCCCTTGACCGAATTGAGCACGGCATTGCCGGAACTGAGTACACCGGAGTACACCCGGGCGAAGGTGAGGGTGCCGACGAACGGGTCGGTGGCGATCTTGAAGGCCAGGGCCGAGAACGGCTCATTGTCGTCGGCGTGGCGCTCCAGATGCTTCTCTTCGTCGTCCGGGTCGGTGCCCTTGATCGCCGGGATTTCGGACGGCGCGGGCAAGTAGTCGATGACCGCATCGAGCATCAGCGGCACACCCTTGTTCTTGAATGACGAGCCGAGGATGGTCGGGACGATCTCGTTGTTCAGGGTGCGCTTGCGCAGCCCGGCCTTGATCTCCTCGATGCTCAGTTCCTCGCCGTCGAGGAACTTCATGGTCAGCTCGTCGTCGGCTTCCGCCGCGGCCTCGACCATATGTGCGCGCCATTCCTGGGCCAGCGGCAGCAGCTCGGCAGGGATGTCTTCTTCGCGGTAGCTGGTGCCCTGGTCGGCTTCGTTCCAGTAGATGGCCTTCATCTTCACCAGGTCGATCTGCCCGGCGAAGTGTTCCTCGGCACCGATGGCCAGCTGGATCGGCACCGGGTGGTGGCCCAGGCGCAGGTCGATCTGCTTGACCACGCGCAGGAAGTCGGCGCCCTGGCGGTCCATCTTGTTGATGTAGGCCAGGCGCGGCACATGGTATTTGTTGGCCTGTCGCCAGACCGTTTCCGACTGCGGCTCGACGCCATCGGCGCCGCTGAACACCACCACGGCGCCGTCGAGTACCCGCAGTGACCGCTCCACCTCGATGGTGAAGTCGACGTGGCCGGGGGTGTCGATGATGTTGAAGCGGTACTTGTCGGCGAATTGCTTGGTCGAGCCCTGCCAGAACGCGGTGGTGGCCGCCGAGGTGATGGTGATCCCGCGTTCCTGCTCCTGGGCCATCCAGTCCATGGTCGCGGCGCCGTCGTGCACCTCGCCCATCTTGTGGTTGACCCCGGTGTAGAACAGGATGCGTTCGGTGGTGGTGGTCTTGCCGGCGTCAACATGGGCGACGATGCCGATATTGCGGTACAGCTCGATGGGGGTGGTGCGCGCCATGATGGGTCACCTGAGGTTGTTGCAGAAGAAGTGGGTTCTCCCAAGGTAGCAGAAGTGGGGCGGTCTGCACGGCGGTCCATGGATGAACTGGGATCATCCATGGGCGGCGCAACCATCGGTTGTAAAGCGCGGGGTGGCTGTCGCTTAATGGCGCTATCCGACCATCGCTGGAGCCCTGCAATGCCGCTGGAGAAACCCCTGGACGCCTGGTGCCAGACCCACCCGCTGATCGCCGACCTGGTGGCGTTGCGGCCGGTCAGCTGGTTCAACCCGCAGATCGCGCCGAGCGCGCAGGCATTGGGCGATGTGCCGCTCAGTGGCGAGGATGTGCGCGATGCCAGTGAGCGCTTGCAGCGGTTCGCGCCATTCATCGAGCGCGCCTATGCCAAGACGAGGCCCTGCAACGGTCTGATCGAGTCGCCGCTGTTGCCGCTGCCGGCCTTGCAGGCGCAGTTGCGTGCCGAGCATCAGTTGCCTGAAGGCGCCGCGCTATGGCTCAAGGCCGATAACCTGCTGCCGATTTCCGGCTCCATCAAGGCGCGGGGCGGTATCTACGAGGTCCTCAAGCACGCCGAGGACCTGGCCCTGACCGAAGGCCTGCTCAGGCCGGGAGATGATTACGCCAGGCTCGACAGCGACCAGGCCCGGGCTTTTTTCCACCGGTACAGTATTGCTGTGGGCTCCACCGGCAACCTCGGCTTGTCGATCGGCATCATCGGTGCGCGCCTGGGCTTCAAGGTCACGGTGCATATGTCGGCCGATGCCCGGGAATGGAAGAAGGACCGCCTGCGCAGCCATGGCGTGGAGGTGCGCGAATACAGCGCCGACTACAGTGTGGCGGTGGAGCAGGGGCGCCGCGAGGCCGAGGCCGACCCGCGCTGTCACTTCGTCGACGACGAGAACTCGCGCAACCTGTTCCTCGGCTACGCGGTGGCCGCCGAACGGTTGCAGCGCCAGTTGATCGAGAAGGGCATCCAGGTCGATGCCGAGCATCCGCTGTTCGTCTACCTGCCCTGTGGTGTGGGCGGCGGCCCCGGCGGCGTGGCCTTCGGCCTGAAACTGGTGTTCGGCGATGCGGTGCATTGCCTGTTCGCCGAGCCGACCCATTCGCCCTGCATGCTGCTGGGCGTCTACACCGGGTTGCACGATGGCGTGTCGGTGTATGACTTCGGCATCGACAACCAGACCGCCGCCGACGGCCTGGCGGTGGGCCGGCCCTCGGGCTTTGTCGGACGGGCCATGCAGCGCCTGATCGACGGTTACTACACGGTCGACGACGCCACCCTGTACCGTTTGCTGGCGCAGTTGCAAGCCAGTGACGGCCAGGAGCTTGAACCTTCGGCGCTGGCCGGGGTACCGGGCATGGTCCGGGTGCTGCAGGAGCAGCAGGGCTATCGCCAGCGCCTGGGGCTCAGTGATGAACGCATGGCCCGGGCCACCCACCTGGTGTGGGGCACCGGCGGCAGCATGGTGCCGCGCGCGGAAATGGACGCCTACCTGGCCAAGGGCCGCGCCGAGCTGGCCGGGCACTGAGCATGCTCAACCTGCCACCGCGACTTGGCACGCGCCTGACCGGCGCCCAGTTCGCCAACCTGCACACCTTTGCCGTGGTGGCGCAGCACCTGAGTTTTACCCTGGCAGCCGCGCAGCTGTGCCTGACACCGAGCGCGGTCAGCCATCGCATTGCCCGCCTGGAGCAGGCGCTCGAGGTGCGCCTGTTCGAACGCCTGACCCGGCGCATTCGCCTGACGCCAGAGGGCGAACGGCTGTACCGGCTGGTGCAGGGGTTGGTGGAGGGTCTGGAGGAGGCGCTGCAAGAAACGTCGACGATCAGCGGTCCCTTGACCCTGTATGCCCGGCCGTCCATCACCCAGTGCTGGCTGGTGCCCCGGCTTGCGGATTTCCAGCAGCGCTACCCGCAGATCAGCCTGGACATCCGCACCGGCAACGAGGCGGTGGACTTCCGTGCCCGGCACATCGACCTGGCCTTGCTCTATGGCGACGGCGAGTACCCCGGGCTGGTCAGTCAGTTGCTGATGACCGAGCAACTGGCGCCGGTCTGCAGCCCGCAGTATGCCGAGCGCCACGGCTTGATCGGTGATCCTGGGCAATTGCGCCAGTGCACGTTGCTGCACGACGCCCTGGCCTGGGAGCATGCGGCTTTCGATGCCGAGTGGCAGCGCTGGGCGCGGGGGCGTGGGGTGCAGGCTTGTCTTCCGAGTGCCGCTCTGACGTTCGACCGTTCAGACCTGTGCGCGGTTGCCGCGAGCAACCATGTCGGTGTGGCCATGGGGCGTCGGCAACTGGTGCAGCCGTTGATCGACCAGGGGGTGTTGATCCTGCCGTTGGGCGATTTCGAGCCCGTGGCCGGGCAGGGCTATTACCTGGTGCACCCACCACGCGAGCCGATGCCGTTGCGGATCGGGGTGATGATCGAGTGGTTGCGATCGGTGGGAGCGGGCTACGATCGCATGCACACCGCACAGGGTCGATAGCCCGCCGCCCGGGCCGTTTCGGCGTCGAGGAAGAACACCCGGTGTTTCACGTAGCCGCCCCGGGCGATGGCCCGCATGGCGCACGGGCAATCGAGGCGACCATAGACCTTGCTGCGCCGATGACCACCCAGTTGCCCAGGCTGGTCGCTCAGGTATTCGACGCCATCGGCGCCCAGCAGGCGCCAGGGGCCGCTGCCCATGATCAGAACCAGCGGTCGTTGCGCTTGCGTCCACGGGTCAGGGCCGGCAGGATCAGGCCGACCAGCAGGCCGGCACCGGCGATGCCGCCGCCGTAGACCATGTAGCGCATCAACACCTGCTTGTTCTCATCCCCCAGGCGCGCCTGGGTGCTGCGCAGGTCCGACTGGGTGTCGCTCAGTTCGGCAGTGAGTGCCTTGTTACGTGCTTCCAGCTCATCGATCAGGGTCTTGCGCGAGTCCAGGGTCTCCTGCATGCCCTGCACGCGGGATTTCCAGCTGTCGTCGATGGTTTTCAGCTTGTCGCCCAGCTGGGTCACCTGCTCGGTCAGTTGCGGCAGGCGTTCGGCCTGGCCCGGGACGCTTTGCAGGTCGTTGCTGGGAATCCACACGGTATCGCCGGCTTCGCCGCGCACCTGGCTGTAGTTGCCCTGGGTGCCGAGCAGGGTGACTTTCTGTCCGGACTTGAGGTTGCCGACGATGCGGTGGCCATCGGTAGGGCCGCTGCGCACGTAGGTGGTCAGGCTGTCGCTGACCCAGCGTTCGTTGCTGGTGGTTTCTTCGGCCTGCACGGTGCCGCTCAGGCCAATCAGGGTAGCGATCAAACCGATGACAAGTCGGTTGCGCGGGCGCAGGAGGGGAGAGTTAGGCATGGTGGTCTTCGCGTGAATAAACATAAAAAGCCCGATGCGTGGGCCGGTGAGTCTGGGCGTGCGCGCAGGCCGCCAGGCTGACAGACCATGTTTCTACAGGCAGGTTCACTGAAGAGTGTAGGAAAATGGCAGCAAATGTTGCGGGCACAGGCCGTGCCCGCAATCTGGGGGAGGGGCTGGGTCAGCTCACGACGCGGTAGCAGGGCACGTATTCGGCGCCACCGGGCAGTTTCATCCGGTGCTGGGCGACGAAGGCTTCCAGCAGTTTGCCCAAGGGTTGCATCACGGCGGCATCACCGTTGATTTCGTACGGGCCTTTCTCCTCGATCAGGCGGATACCCTTGTCCTTGACGTTGCCGGCCACGATCCCGGAGAACGCCCGGCGCAGGTTGGCCGCCAGTTCATGGGCCGGCAGGTCATGGCGCAGTTGCAAGCCGGCCATGTTTTCGTGGGTTGGGTCGAAGGGGCGCTGGAAGCCTTCTTCGATCTTCAGCAGCCAGTTGAAGTGGAAGGCATCGTTGCGCTCGCGACGGAACTGCTTGACCTCCTTGAGCCCTTCGACCATCTGCCGGGCCACTTCGGCCGGGTTGTCGATGATGATCTTGTAGTGCTCCTGGGCCTCATCGCCCAGGGTGGCGCGCACGAAGGCGTGCAGTTGCTGCAGGTAGGGCTCGGCGCTCTGGGGACCGGTGAGGATGACCGGGAACGGCAGGTCGCGGTTGTCCGGGTGCATGAGAATGCCGAGCAGGTACAGGAACTCTTCGGCGGTCCCGGCGCCACCGGGGAAGATGATGATGCCGTGGCCGACGCGGACGAAGGCTTCCAGGCGTTTCTCGATGTCCGGCAGGATCACCAGTTCGTTGACGATCGGGTTGGGCGCCTCGGCGGCGATGATGCCGGGTTCGGTCAGGCCCAGGTAGCGGCTGCTGCTCATGCGTTGCTTGGCATGGGCGATGGTTGCGCCTTTCATCGGCCCTTTCATGACCCCCGGACCGCAACCGGTGCAGACGTCCAGCTTGCGCAGGCCCAGCTCGTGGCCGACCTTCTTGGTGTACTGGTATTCCTCGCTGCTGATCGAGTGACCGCCCCAGCACACCACCATCTTCGGCTCCACGCCCGGGCGCAGGGTGCGCGCGTTGCGCAGCAGGTGAAAGACGTAGTCGGTGATGCCCTGGCTGCTTTCCAGGTCGATGCGCTGGCTGGCCAGTTCGCTTTCGGTGTAGACGATGTCGCGCAGGGCGCTGAAGAGCATTTCACGGGTGCTGGCGATCATTTCGCCATCAACGAAGGCGTCGGCCGGGGCATTGAGCAGCTCCAGGCGCACGCCGCGGTCTTGCTGGTGAATGCGCACCTCGAAGTCCTTGTAGGCTTCGAGGATGGTCTTGGCGTTGTCGACATGCGCGCCGGTGTTGAGGATGGCCAGCGCGCACTGGCGGAACAGGGTGTAGAGACTGCCGGATCCGGCTTCACTCAGTTGCTGTACTTCTCGTTGGGACAGTGTTTCCAGGCTGCCTTTGGGGCTGACAGATGCATTGATAACTTCACGTTGGGGCATTCTGGTTTTCCTGTGAGCGGTTAAACGTCCATCTTCTGCACACCACCATACCGAGAAATTGTTGCTGCAACGAGTGTCTTTGTGCCCGGGCCCCTTACTGAACTTCTGGATCGGCTTTCCAGCCCACGGCCTGCAACGCCTGGAGCAGTTGTTCGGGCTTGAGCGCCAGGGCCTGGTTGCCGTTGGCGTGCAGGTCGGTGGCGGCCAGCAGTGCATTGAGTATGGCTTCTTCCACCGCATCTGCCGCTGCGCCGAACAGCGCTGAAATGTGGTCGTTGTTGACCATCTGCACGGTGGTGGTGGGCATGCCCGGGCGGCCGACATTGGTCACCGGCAAGTCGCTGTTGCCCACCGAGAAGGCCAGGAAGATGTCGCCGCTGGTGTCTTCGGTGCCGCCGCCGACCCGGGCCAGGCCGACGCTGGCGCGCTGGGCCAGGCGGGTGCATTGGTGCGGCAGCAGGGGCGCGTCGGTGGCCAGGGTGACGACGATCGAGCCCATGCCGGCCTCACCGACGTTGTCGCGGCCACGGAAGGGCGAGGGCAGCTCGCCCAGCACCCGGCCCACCGGATAGCCGCCGACCCGCAGCGCCTCGCGCACCCCGTAGTTGGCCTGAACCAGGGCGCCGACGGTCCAGCCGCCGGCCTGCGCCTCCAGCACCCGCGAGGCGGTGCCGATACCGCCCTTGAACTCGTGGCAGATCATCCCGGTGCCGCCGCCCACGCAGCCTTCGGCCACAGGGCCGGTGCGGGCGTCGGCCAGGGCGGCCTGGACATGCTCGGCGGTCACGTGCTGGCCCCAGATGTCGTTGAGCACCCCGTCATAGGTTTCCAGCACCGTAGGCATGCACCAGTAGGTGCGCTGCTTGCCCATTTCACGCTCGGCACTGACCAGCGCATCGCGGACCACGCCGACACTGTGGGTGTTGGTGTAGGCGATCGGCGTGGTCAGCAGGCCGGCTTCGCGGATCCACTCAAGGCCGGTGGCATCGCCATTGCCGTTGAGCACGTGCACCCCGGCAAAGCAGGGCTGCAGATGCGCCGCCTGGGGCCGTGGCTCGATCACCGTGACGCCGGTGTGCACCGCCAGCTCGCCGTCTTCACGGTGCAGGGTGTGGTGGCCCACACGTACGCCGGGCACATCGGTGATGGCGTTGTACACGCCCGGTTTGCCCATGCCAATACGAATGCCAAGGTCACGAATACGCATGCTGCACTGCTCCGTCGGGAAGGTTCGAAGGCCGGCCGTCCGTGCTCGCCCGGGGGATCATGCCGCGCATGACAAAGGGGACGAGCAACGGCAATACTGCGCGCCGGTGGTGCAGAGTCTAGGAACTCGGCCCGCCCTTGGCGATTACCCCCAGTCGTTACCCCCCAGGAGTTATCGGTGCATACCCTATTTGAAGCCGCGGCCCATCATCAGGGGCTGGCCAAGGTGGTCGAGCAGTTGGGCCGGCCGGGTTTCTGGCAGCAGACCCTGGTGCTGCTCAACCAGATGTTGCCCTTCGACAACGGCCTGGTGATCTTCACCGAGCGTGATCAGCCACCGGTGGTACTGGCCGAATTCGATCGAGGCTTGCGCAGCGCGCCGTCGCCCATGCCCCTGTACCTGAGCGGCCTGTACCTGCTCGACCCGTTCATCCAGGCCATGGGCGAGGGGCTGGCCGATGGCGTCTACCGTATGGAAGACGTGGCACCGGACGAATTTCGCCAGAGCGACTATTTCAGGAACTACTTCCGTTCGGCCATCGGCGAGGACGAACTGCAACTGATCCTCAACCTGGCCCCGGGGCAGATGCTGGCGATTTCGCTCGGCGCCAGCGAGCGTTTCGAGACCGCGCACCTGGGCCAGATGAGCGTGTACGCGCCATGGCTGATGGCCCTGCTGCGTCAGCACTGGCGCCTGCAACACCCGGCGCAGGACGAGCAGGCCCGGGTCACCCCGGTGGAGCAGGCCCTGGCGCATTTCGGCCGCGATACCCTATCGGCCCGCGAGCTGGAAATCGCCCGCCTGGTGCTGCGCGGCAACTCCAGCAAGGCGATTGCCAAGCGCCTGGCCATTTCCCAGGAAACGGTCAAGGTGCACCGGCGCAACCTGTATGCCAAGCTGGGTGTTTCGTCACAGTCGGAATTGTTCAGCTTGTTCCTGCAACGGCTGGGTCAGGCACAACCACAGGAGTGAATGATGCTGCGGATATTGGGCAAGGCTTCATCGATCAACGTGCGCAAGGTGCTGTGGACCTGCGCTGAACTGAATCTGCCGTTCGAGCGGGAAGACTGGGGCTCGGGCTTCGAGTCGACCCACAGTGAGGCCTTTCTGGCACTGAACCCCAATGCCATGGTGCCGGTGATCCAGGATGGCGACTTCGTGCTGTGGGAGTCCAACAGCATCATCCGCTACCTGGCCTCGGCCTATGGCGGTGAGCACCTGTACCCGGCAGCGCCGCAGGCACGGGCGCGGGTCGATCAATGGATGGACTGGCAGGCCACCGACCTCAACGATGCCTGGCGCTATGCCTTTCTCTCGCTGGTGCGCCAGTCACCCGCGCACCAGGACCCGCAAGCCCTGGCCGCGGCCTGTGCCAACTGGACGCGGAACATGACCATTCTTGAGCAACAGCTCAAGCGTACCGGCGCCTACGTCAGCGGTCAGGACTTCTCGCTGGCCGACATCCCCATTGGCCTCTCGGTCAACCGCTGGATGCAGACACCGCTGCAGCGCCCTGAACTGCCAGCGGTTCACGCCTACTACGAGCGCCTGAGCGAGCGCGAAGGCTACCGCCTGCACGGGCGCAACGGCACGCCGTAAGGTCTCAGTGGTCGAGCGCGGTGAGCAGGGCGTGGGCCGCTTTCACCCGCTCGTCATTGGGGTAGTTCTTGTTCGCCAGCAGCACGATACCGATGCGTTTGGACGGCACGAAGACCACGTAGGCGCCAAAGCCGTTGGTCGAGCCGGTCTTGTTCAGCAGGGTATCGGGCGGCAGGCGGGCAGGCTTGAGCCAGGTCACCGGATGCGGCTTGAGGGTCATGGCGGTCGAGTTGCCCTTGAGCAGGTGGCGCAGGCTTACCGGGTAGCGATAGGTTTCCCACCCCAGGCCCTGGGTCATCTCGCCGACCCGGTAATAGCCGGTCTGGGTCAGGGCGATGGCGCGCTGCAAGTCGATGCTCAGCGGCTGCGGCTGTATCTGCAGTTCAACGAAGTGCAGCAGGTCGCTGGCCGTGGTTTTCAGCCCGTAGGCTTCGGCATCCAGCGGCCCGGGGCCGACCCGGACCGTCTTGTTGTCCCGGGTATAGCCCTGGGCGTAGTGACCTTCCTGCTCGGCCGGTACCTGCAGGTAGGTGTGTTGCAGGCCCAGTTGCGGCAGCAATTCATCGTTCATCACGTCGGTGAACGGCTTGCCCAGGCTTTTGGCGGCCAGGTAGCCGAACAGGCCGAGGCTGGGGTTGGAATACAGCCGGTGGGTGCCTGGGGCGTAATCGGGCTTCCAGTGGGCGTAGTAGCTGATCACATCTTTCTCGTCCTTGACCTTGTCGGGGAACTGCAAGGGCAGGCCGCCGGCGCTGTAGGTGCCCAGGTTGAGCAGGGTGACGCCGTCGAACGCGCTGCCCTTCAAGGCCGGCCAGTGCTTGCTGGCGACATCACCCAGGTTGAGCTTGCGGTGGGCCTGGGCCAGACCTGCCAAGGTGGCGGTGAAGGTCTTGCTCACCGAACCGATCTCGAACAGGGTGTCGGCGTCCACCGGCTGGTTGGTCTGTGTCGAGGCGACGCCGTAGTTGAAGAGATACTGCTTGCCGTCGACCGAAAGGGCCACCGCCATGCCGGGAATGGCCTGTTGCTGCATCAGCGGGCGGATCGTGGCCTCGACGCTGGCGGCGATCTGTTCGTCGGCGAGCGGGGCGGCCAGGCTCTGGCCTGCGCCGAGCATCAGGGCGAGCCCCGCCATCATCGCGGGTGTGATGCGGCTGTCAGGGTGATTCATCAAACAAGCTTCCATGTGTATTGATCTGATTGAGCGGCTGGCGAAAGAACGCCCCCGGCGGCACGCCGAACTGCTTGCTGAACGCGGCGATGAAGGCTGATAGCGACTCATAGCCGCACGCCAGGGCAACGTCGGTGACGCGCTCGCCGCGCTCAAGTGCCGGCAGTGCGCTCAAAAGGCGCATGCGCTGGCGCCAGAGGCGAAAGCTCAAGCCGGTTTCGCGCAGGAACAAACGGCTCAAGGTCTTTTCCGAGACGCCCTGCTGCACGGCCCAGTCACTCAGGCGGGTGTCGGCGTCGGGCTGCGCCTGTAAACGCTCGCACAGCTCACGCAGGCGCAGGTCCCGGGGCAGGGGCAGCATCAATTGCTGCTGCGATGCCTGTGCCAGTTGGTCGAGCAGCACCTGCACCAGGCGACCATCGGCACCCTTGGGGTCGTAGTGCACCGGCCCTTCGCTGAAGGTGCGAATCAGCTCGCGCACCAGTGGGTTGATCGCGATCACCCGGCATTGCACAGGCGACCAGCGGGCCGGCGGCTGTTCCAGGTAGAGGCTGCGCAGGCAGGTCTGGCCGGGGCAACTGACCCGGTGGCGGACCTGCGCCGGGATCCACACCGCGCGCTGCGGTGGAACCAGGTAGAAACCCGAGTCGGTGTGCACCTCCAGCACCCCCTCGATGGCATAGGACAACTGCCCCCAGGGATGGGCGTGGCGGTAGCCCAGGACGATGTTGGGCAGGGTTTGGACGTGGCCGTAGACCGGGCGTGGCAGCTGGGTCAGCTGCTCGAGGGCCTGGGGCTCGGGCAGGGTGGGTTGTCCGTTTGGCGACACTGGCGGGGTGCTGGCGTTAGTGACAAAGGTGCGCAGACCTTATCGTCTGCCGCGTCACAATAACAAGTCGGGACCGACCATGAAGTACCTGCGGATGCTGTTCGACAATTTCACCGTGGCCTTGCTCGGAGTGATCCTCATCGCCACCGTGCTGCCCTGCGAAGGCGACGGCGCCCGGGTGTTCGGCGGGCTGACCAACCTGGCCATCGGCCTGTTGTTCTTCCTGCATGGCGCCAAGCTGTCACGCGAGGCGGTGGTGGCCGGGGCCGGGCACTGGCGCCTGCACCTGCTGGTGTTCGCCTGCACCTTCGTGATGTTTCCGCTGCTGGGCCTGGCGCTTGCGCCACTGCTGCTGCCGTTGATCGGCGATGAGCTGTACCTGGGCGTGCTCTACCTCTGCGCCTTGCCGGCCACGGTGCAGTCAGCCATCGCCTTCACCTCGCTGGCGCGTGGCAACGTGCCGGCGGCGATCTGCAGCGCGGCGGCGTCGAGCCTGCTGGGCATCGTCCTGACGCCCTTGCTGGTGGTGCTGTTGATGGGGGTGGAGGGCGACGGGGGCTCGAGCCTGGACGCGGTGCTCAAGATCGTCCTGCAACTGCTGGTGCCCTTTGTCGCCGGGCAACTGGCGCGGCGCTGGATCGGCCACTGGGTCACGCGCAACGCCCGCTGGCTGAAATTCGTCGACCAGGGGTCGATCCTGCTGGTGGTCTACAGCGCCTTCAGCGATGCGGTGGTCAGTGGCCTGTGGCACAGCGTGGCGCCACCGCGGTTGGCGGCCCTGGTGCTGGTCTGCTGCCTGCTGCTGGCGCTGGTGCTGGGCTGCACGGCGAGCCTGGGACGGCGGCTGGGTTTCAACCTCGAAGACCGCATCACCATCCTGTTCGCCGGCTCGAAAAAAAGCATGGCCACCGGCGTGCCGATGGCCCAGGTACTGTTCGTTGGCGGCGGCATCGGGGCGATGATCCTGCCCTTGATGATCTTCCACCAGATCCAGTTGATGGTCTGCGCAGTGCTGGCCCAGCGCTACGCAGCCCGTACACAGGCCCCGGCGTTCAGAGCAGAACCCCTTTGACCGGTTGCAGCGGCAGGGAGCGCTTTCCCCGGGACAGTCGTTGGGCTGGGCTGGTGTGGCTGGATGATCCTGCCGGGCAGACCTGTACGGTGGGCGCGAAGGTATCGTAGATCACACCAGGTCAAAGCCTTGCGGGGATGCGGCGGGATAACGCTATAATGTAATATTATATCGTAATGACAAGGTGCTCCATGCCACCCGCCAGTACCCGCCTGCAATCCATCGATGCCCTGCGCGGGCTGGTGATGCTGTTCATGTTGCTCGACCATGTGCGCGAGACCTTCTTTCTCCATCGTCAGGTCGGCGACCCGATGGAGGCGTCGAGCGTCGCCCCCGAGCTGTTTTTCACCCGGTTGCTCAGCGCCCTGTGTGCGCCGGTGTTCATCTTTCTGACCGGCTTGTCGGCCTGGCTCTACAGCCAGAAACACAGCCGCGCCGACACCTCGCGGTTCCTGCTGGGGCGCGGGCTGCTGCTGGTGTTGCTGGAGCTGACCCTGGTCAATCTGGCCTGGAACGGCACCTTGCTGCCGCAGACGCTGTGGCTGCAGGTGATCTGGTGCATCGGCCTGTGCATGATCGTCCTGGCGGCGGCCCTGCACCTGCCGCGCGGGTGGTTGCTGGGGCTGGGCGCGTTGATCGTCGGTGGTCACAACCTGCTCGATCCGCTGGTGCTGAGCCCTGACTCGGCCTGGTTCGCGCCCTGGGCGGTCCTGCACCAGCGCGACTTTATCGAACTGGGCGAGGTCACCCGGGCGCGCACCACCTACCCGGTGTTGCCGTGGATCGGGGTGATCCTGCTGGGCTGGGGTGTGGGGCCCTGGTTCGCCCAAGGCACAAAAGCTGTGCAGCGTCTGCGGCTGTTGCTGGGCTGGGGCGGCGGCCTGCTGCTGGCGTTCGTCGGCCTGCGTTACCTCAATGGCTACGGCGAGCAACCCTGGGTGGCCACGGGTGATGCACTGCGCACCGCCATGAGTTTCCTCAGTGCGCGCAAGTACCCGCCCTCGCTGATGTTCCTGCTGCCGACCCTGGGCCTGTGCCTGGTGCTGCTGGCAGTGCTCGAACGCCATCAGGCGCGGTGCTGGGTGCCGGTTCTGGCGTTGTTCGGGGCGGCGCCTATGTTCTTCTACCTGCTGCATCTGTATGTGCTCAAGGCGCTGTACCTGGTGGGCGTCGCGGTGTGGGGCCTGAACCAGGGGGCGTATTTCGGCTTTGACCAGGTCAGTGGCGTGTGGCTGTGCAGCCTGTTCCTGGCGTTGCTGCTGTATGTCCCGACACGCGGGTTCGCGGCGCTCAAACAGCGACGTCGGGACATTGCCTGGCTCAAGTACTTCTGAATCGGGTCAGTCGTGGCAGCAGGGCTTATCGGCTTCGGCGCCCTCGTAGCGGTCGTGATGGCGCACCCAGTCCATGGTGCCTTCCTCGTTGCGGCCCTTGGGCATCAGGTCGAGGAAGTTGTAGGCGCCGACCAGGATGTCCAGGCCACGGGCATAGCTTGAGTAGGTGTGGAAGATCGTGCCCTGGGCATCGCGGTAGAACACGCTCAGGCCCGGCAGTTCGGTCTCGTCGCCGGTATAGGGTTCGTAGTTGTACTGGTTGATGCCCTCTGCGCCGGCACTGACGCCGAATTCCTGGTTGAAGCGGCTGCCGTGGGACGAGACCCAGGGGAATTTCCAGCCCATGCGTTGCCTGAAGGCCTGGAACTGGGCGAAGGGGGCGCGGGACACGGCCACCAGCGAGACATCGTGATGGGCCAGGTGCAGGTTGGCGCCGTCGAAATGATCGGCCAGGAACGAGCAGCCGCTGCAGCCTTCGGTCCAGCCGTCGCCAAACATGAAGTGATAGACCAGCAACTGGCTGCGCCCGGCGAACAGGTCGGCCAGGCTCAGCCGGCCCTGGGCGCCTTCGAAGCTGTAGGGCTGGTCGATGCGCACCCAGGGCAGGGCGCGGCGGGCCCTGGCGAGTTCGTCGCGCTGGTGGGTGAGGGCCTTTTCGTGCAGCAGCAACTGGCGGCGGGCGCTGAGCCATTCGCTGCGCGAGACCACCTGCGGGTTGTGGTAGTTGTCCATGGGTACGCTCCGGCGGGGGAATGTACGGATGGTCGATTGCACGCGCAGGGATTCGACAGTGCCGGTGCATCGGGCGATGAACGGTACAGATTTGCCCCTGCAGGCGGTCGCGGAGCCGGCGAATTTTACGAACCAGGGGAACTAACTACACTAGGAATTCTCTATCATGGCATCGGCCAGCCAGCGGGGGGCATTGTAAGGTGATCGCCGCCTGATTAGACTGCGCCGAATTTCGTACGCAAAGCCCTTGTTAAGGACGTATATGATCAAGAAATGCTTGTTCCCGGCTGCCGGTTACGGCACCCGCTTCCTGCCTGCAACCAAAGCCATGCCCAAGGAAATGCTGCCGGTGGTGAACAAGCCACTGATCCAGTACGGCGTTGAAGAAGCGCTGGATGCTGGACTGTCCGAGATTTCGATTGTCACCGGTCGCGGCAAGCGCGCCCTGGAAGACCACTTCGACATCAGCTACGAGCTGGAAAACCAGATCAAGGGCACCGACAAGGAAAAATACCTGGTCGGCATCCGCCGTCTGCTCGACGAGTGCTCGTTCTCCTATACCCGCCAGACCGAGATGAAGGGCCTGGGCCACGCGATCCTGACCGGTCGCCCGTTGATCGGTGACGAGCCGTTCGCCGTGGTGCTGGCTGACGACCTGTGTGTCAACCTCGAAGGCGATGGCGTACTCAAGCAGATGGTCAAACTGTACAAACAGTACCGCTGCACCATCGTTGCCATCATGGAAGTCGACCCGCAGGAAACCAGCAAGTACGGTGTGATCGCTGGCGACCTGATCGGTGACGACCTGTACCGTGTTCGCAACATGGTCGAGAAGCCAAAACCTGAAGATGCACCGTCGAACCTGGCGATCATCGGTCGCTACATCATGACCCCGGACATCTTCAAACTGATCGAAGAAACCGAGCCGGGCAAGGGCGGTGAAATCCAGATCACCGACGCGCTGATGAAACAGGCCCAGGATGGCTGTGTAATCGCCTACAAGTTCAAGGGCAAGCGTTTCGACTGCGGTGGCGCCGAAGGCTACATCGAGGCGACCAACTTCTGCTTCGAGAACTTCTACAAGACCGGCAAGGCTTACTGAGTCTTCGGTGTTGTGTGAAAAAGCCACCTTCGGGTGGCTTTTTTGTTCCTGACTTGTGAGTCGGGGTATGCTGTCGGCCTGGCAAGGAGACTGAAATGGCCTACGATTTTGATCTGTTCGTGATTGGTGCCGGTTCCGGCGGTGTGCGTGCTGCGCGTTTTGCGGCGGGCTTCGGCGCGAAAGTGGCCGTGGCCGAAAGCCGCTATCTGGGCGGTACCTGTGTCAACGTCGGCTGCGTGCCGAAAAAACTGCTGGTCTACGGCGCCCATTTTGCCGATGACTTCGAGCAGGCCGCAGGTTTTGGCTGGTCGCTGGAAGATGCCCAGTTCGAGTGGGGCAAGCTGATCGCCAACAAGAACCGCGAGATCGAGCGGCTCAACGGCATCTACCGCAACCTGCTGGTCAACAGCGGCGTGACCTTGCTCGAAGGCCACGCCCGGCTGACCGGTGCCCATGAAGTGGAAGTCGAGGGCCAGCGCTACAGCGCCGAGCATATCCTCATCGCCACGGGCGGCTGGCCGCAGGTGCCGGACATCCCGGGCAAGGAATTGGCGATCAGTTCCAACGAAGCCTTCTTCCTCAAGGACCTGCCCAAGCGTGTGCTGGTGGTCGGTGGCGGTTACATCGCCGTCGAGTTTGCGGGTATCTTCCAGGGCTTGGGGGCGAAAACCACGTTGCTGTACCGCGGCGAGATGTTCCTGCGCGGCTTCGATGGCGGTGTGCGCACGCACCTGAAGGAAGAACTGGAGAAACGCGGCCTGAACCTTGAGTTCAATAGCGATATCGCCCGCATCGAGCGCCAGGACGACGGCAGCCTCAAGGCCACCCTCAAAGATGGTCGCGAACGGGTCGCCGACTGCGTGTTCTACGCCACCGGGCGTCGGCCGATGCTCGACAATCTGGGCCTGGAAAACACCGGTGTGGAGCTCGATGCCCGTGGTTTCATCCGTGTCGATGACCTGTACCAGACTACCGAGCCGTCGATCCTGGCCATCGGCGATGTGATCGGGCGGGTGCAGCTGACCCCGGTCGCCCTGGCCGAAGGCATGGCCGTGGCCCGTCGTCTGTTCAAGCCCGAGCAGTACCGCCCGGTGGACTACCAGAACATCCCGACCGCGGTGTTCAGCCAGCCGCCGATCGGCACGGTCGGCCTGACCGAAGAGCAGGCACTGGAGCAGGGGTACAAGGTGCAGATCTTCGAAAGCCGTTTCCGGCCGATGAAGCTGACGTTGACCGAGGTCCAGGAAAAGACCCTGATGAAACTGGTGGTCGATGCCGACACCGACCGGGTGCTGGGCTGCCACATGGTCGGCCCGGATGCCGGCGAGATCATCCAGGGCCTGGGCATCGCCCTCAAGGCCGGGGCGACCAAGCAGCAGTTCGACGAGACCATCGGCGTGCACCCGACGGCGGCGGAAGAGTTCGTCACCCTGCGTACGCCTGCGCGTTAAGCGGCGCCTTCAATCGCCGGCTATGCCGGCTCCCACAGGGTGGTTGGCTGAGAACCCTGTGGGAGCCGGCAGCGCCGGCGATAGGCTGCACAGCAGCCCCAGTAATATTCCTTCTATTAGTATCCTCCCTTATAGCCAAAACCAATCAGCGACATCAGCTTTGCCAATGAGCATTGATCCAATGCATTGGCTACGATTCTCCCATCAGTTTTTTCAACCCCTGAAGGAGAGTCACTCATGCCTATCATCAACAGCCAGGTAAAACCGTTCAAAGCCACTGCTTACCACCAGGGCAAGTTCGTCGAAGTGTCTGACGCCGACCTGAAGGGCAAATGGTCCGTGGTGTTCTTCTACCCAGCCGACTTCACCTTCGTCTGCCCGACCGAGCTGGGCGACCTGGCCGACAACTACGCCGAGTTCAAAGACCTGGGCGTGGAAATCTACGGTGTGTCCACCGACACCCACTTCACCCACAAAGCCTGGCACGACACCTCGGACACCATCGGCAAGATCCAGTACCCGCTGATCGGTGACCCGACCCACGTCATCTCGCGCAACTTCGATGTGCTGATCGAAGAAGCCGGTATCGCCGACCGTGGCACCTTCGTGATCAACCCTGAAGGCCAGATCAAGATCGTCGAACTCAACGACGGTGGCGTAGGCCGCGACGCCAGCGAACTGCTGCGCAAGATCAAGGCTGCCCAGTACGTTGCCGCCCACCCGGGCGAAGTCTGCCCGGCCAAGTGGAAAGAAGGCGAAGCGACCCTGGCGCCATCGCTGGACCTGGTCGGCAAGATCTAAGACCGTGAGCCAGCCGAGGGCGGTGCTCGCCCGTACCTGACGTTGCCACCGCCCCGCAAGACGCCCGGGCGCTTTCGCCCGGGCGTTGTTATTTCTACCGTTTGAAAAAGGAATCGCCCGTATGTTGGACGCCACGCTTAAAACTCAGTTGAAAGCCTACCTGGAGCGGGTCACTCAGCCGATCGAGATCGTCGCCTCCCTCGATGACGGCGCGAAATCCCGCGAATTGCGCGACCTGCTGGTGGAAATTGCCGGCCTGTCGCCCCTCATTACCTTGCGCGAGGACGGCAACGACGCCCGTCGCCCGTCGTTCTCGCTCAATCGCCCGGGCGCTGCCCTTGATGGCAAAGGCATCAGCCTGCGCTTTGCCGGCATCCCCATGGGCCACGAATTCACCTCGCTGGTACTCGCCCTGCTGCAGGTCGGCGGTCATCCGTCCAAGGCCAGCACGGAAGTGATCGAGCAGATCAGCGCGCTCAAGGGTGAGTTCAACTTCGAAACCTACTTCTCGCTGTCGTGCCAGAACTGCCCGGACGTGGTCCAGGCGCTGAACCTGATGGCGGTGCTCAATCCCAATGTGCGCCATGTCGCTATCGACGGTGCGCTGTTCCAGGCCGAAGTCGAGTCGCGCAAGGTCATGGCCGTGCCGAGCGTCTACCTCAATGGCGAAGTGTTCGGCCAGGGCCGCATGGGCCTGGAAGAGATCCTCGCCAAGCTGGACACCAGCGCCGGCGAGCGCCAGGCCGAGAAGATCAATGCCAAGGACGCCTTCGATGTGCTGGTGGTCGGTGGTGGCCCGGCTGGCGCTGCCGCCGCGATCTATGCTGCCCGTAAAGGCATCCACACCGGCGTGGCCGCCGAGCGCTTCGGCGGCCAGGTGCTCGACACCATGGCCATCGAGAACTTCATCTCGGTCCAGGAAACCGAAGGGCCGAAACTGGCCATGGCCCTGGAGGAGCACGTCAAGCAATACGACGTCGATATCATGAACCTGCAGCGCGGTGAGGCCTTGATCCCGGCTACTGACGGCGGCCTGCATGAAGTGCGCCTGGCCAGTGGTGCGTCGCTCAAGGCCAAGACCGTGATCCTGGCCACCGGTGCCCGCTGGCGCGAAATGAACGTGCCGGGTGAGCAGCAATACCGCAGCCGTGGCGTGGCTTACTGCCCGCACTGCGATGGCCCGCTGTTCAAGGGCAAGCGCGTGGCGGTGATCGGTGGTGGCAACTCCGGCGTGGAGGCGGCCATTGACCTGGCGGGAATCGTCGCCCAGGTGACCTTGATCGAGTTCGACAGCCAGCTGCGCGCCGACGCCGTGTTGCAACGCAAGCTGCACAGCCTGCCCAACGTCAAGGTGATCACCAGCGCCCTGACCACCGAGGTGCTGGGCGACGGCGAGAAGGTCAATGGCCTGCGCTACAAGGATCGCAACAGCGATGAGCTGCATGACCTGCAACTGGAAGGCATCTTCGTGCAGATCGGCCTGCTGCCCAACACCGATTGGCTCAAGGGCACGATCGAGCTGTCGCCGCGTGGTGAGATCATCGTCGACTCCCGTGGCCAGACCAACCTGCCGGGCGTGTTTGCCGCGGGTGACGTGACCACCGTGCCGTACAAGCAGATCGTGATTGCGGTGGGTGAGGGCGCCAAGGCCTCCCTGGCGGCCTTCGATCACCTGATCCGGACGTCGGCACCGGCCTGACGGGCCTTATCGCGGGGGTAGGAGCGGGCTTGCCCCGCGATGCCGTATTCCCTCACCCCAGACAGGCACGCCGGTACTCCCCCGGCGTCACCCCATAGGCCTGCTTGAACTGCCGGTTCAAATGACTCTGGTCGGAAAAGCCCAGGGCAAAGGCCACATTGAACGGCAGGCAGTCGTTTCGCAGCAATGCGCGTGCACGGCTCAGGCGTCGTTGTTTGAGCCAGGCGTGGGGCGGCAGGCCGGTGGCCTGGCGAAACACCCGGGCGAAGTGAAAGGGTGACAGGTTGACCGCCTCGGCCAGTTCCTGCAGCGAAGGCGGGTAGGCCAGACGACTGTCCATCAGCTCCTTGGCCCGGGCCACGGCGCAGGGTTCATTGCCTGGTTCGCGGGCGTTGCCAATCCGGGCGTGACGCTGTACCAGCAGCCAGACCGCTTCGCGCCAGGCGGTCTGCTGTTCCAGGGCGCTGGCGTCGTGCTCGGCCGAGCAGTGCAGCCCACTGAAAGCCCTGGCCAGTTGCGGATCGTGCAGCACACTGGCGTCGAAGCTCGGCAGGCCGTCACGTTTGACTTCCAGTTCATCGAGCACACCGGTAATGCGCTCGATCTGCGGGTAGAAACCGCGATAGCGCCAGCCGAGTTCGTGGGCCTTGGCGCCGGTGTGCAGCTCGTCAGGGTGGATCAGCACCATGCTGCCCACCGGAGCCAGGTGCTCGCTGCCACGGTGCCAGAAACGCTGGGCGCCGGACTCGATGATGGTGATCACATAGCCTTCATGCACATGGGGGGCGAAACGCTGCTGGACATACTGTGCATGCAGCATCTCGATATCGCCCAAAGCCTGGGCTTGCCAGAAGCGGGTCTGTTCCCGTGTCGCTGCACTCATGGATTGGCGTTCAACCACCAGCGGAAAATAAAGAAGCACACCATGCTCACCAGCATGCTGATCAAGGTACTGCGGGTCAACAGCACCAGCACCACGGCCACCACCGAACCCAGCAGGTAGGGGTTGGCCAGGCTCAGGTCGAGCTGGTGACCGGGCAGGAAGATGATCGGCCCGCAGATCGCCGTGAGCATGCCCGGCACGGCAAAACCGAGAAACTGCCGCGCATTGGAGCTCAGGCGCAGGGGCAGGCGTGGTTCGAGAAAGGCATAGCGGTTGAGGAACACCAGCACACCCATGCCGACGATCAAGGCAAAAATCATGACCGTGCTCCGCTGAATTTCTGGCAGATAAAGCCGGCACTCATGCCCAGCAAGCCGGCGGCCACCAGGCCGGTTTCCCACTGCCAGAAACTGAACAGCACCGAACTGAACAACGACACCGCGACGCAGACCACCGTGGGCAGGTTGCGAACCAGCGGGGTAATCAGGGCGACGAAGGTGGCGACGATGGAAAAGTCCAGGCCCAGCTGGTCCAGGTGCGGGATGTTCTGGCCCAGGATAATCCCGGCCAGGGTGAACAGGTTCCAGGCAATGTAGAAGGTCAGGCCCACGCCCAGGGCATACCAGCGGTTGAACTGTTGCTGGTCGTACTGGCTGGTCAACGCGAAGAATTCATCGGTGAGCAAGAAACCCAGGCCCAGCCGCCACCGGGTAGGCAGGCCCGAGAGCACCGGGCGCATCGACAGGCCGTAGAGCAGGTGCTGGGAGGTCAGCAGCAGGGTGGTCAGCAGAATCGAAAACAGGTTGGCCCCGCCCTTGATCATGCCGATGGCCACCAGTTGCGCGGCGCCGGCAAATACGATGGCCGACAGGCCCTGGCCTTCCCAGGGGGTGAGGTCGGCTTCGATGGCCATGGAGCCGGCCAGCAGGCCCCAGGGGGCGACGGCCAGCGATAACGGCAGGATGGCAACGGCGCCCTGGATGAACGCCTGGCGGGCAAAGGGTGGACTGGACATGGACATCTGCAACAACGGGAAAAGGTTGTACAGCATGCCAGAGCCGCGCGCGGGTGACTTGAACGATCTTGCTGTCACTCATCACCCGCCGGGGTTGATGCGCTTCAGTGATGACTGCTCAGCAAGCGCTGTTGCGCGGCGTAGCAGCCATTGAGGTCCACGGCCTTCTGCCAGTAGGCCTGGCGCTGCTGCGGGTCGAGATTGCCCTGCAGCCGATAAATCTCGGCCTGGTAATCGCGCTGCCGGCCCCACTGCATCGCCAGGCCCTGAGGCTGTTCGCGGTTGCATTGCAAGCGCAGGGCGGGTTGCGGGTAGTAGGGCGCGAAGCGATTGCTACTGGCCTGGAGGCTTTCGAGGTCGCGGCGAAAGTCGCTGCTTTGGCGGTAGTCGGCACACCAGCTTTCGATACCCAGGGCGGCAGGCGCAAAACCCTGGGCGAGGCTGGTCTGCAACAGCGGGCAGGCTGCCGCCGGGATCCGCGCGGCAGGCAGGTAGGTCATGTAATAGAGCGCCAGGCGATAGCGTGCTACCGGATGGTCCAGCTCCACGGCCTTTTCCAGCAGGCTCACTGCAGGTGCCAGGGTGCGCCCCAGGGCCTGGCCTTGTCGTGCCAGGTCCTGGTCGGTGCTGCTGGTCTTGAGGCTGAAGCCGTCGTTCTGGCTGTCGGCCTGCTCCAGCATCTGCACGGCCTGGCGGTACAACAGGTCGGCGTGGGGCGCGATCTGTACGCTATCGGCCAGGGCGCTGATGGGTACCAGTACGGCGAACAGGCCACGCAACAGGTGCGTTTGTATCGAGGCGAAACGCGGAGGCTGGCGACTGGGCATGAAAACATCGGTGTAGCGGTAAGTTTCAGGGTTCAATCCGACTGTCCATAGTGGGGTTCGAGGGGCCTGGAATTAGTTCGGACATTCTAACCATTGTAGGAGTCGGTCGAAACCCGGGTAGGGTCAGGGCAACAGAATGTTGAGATTGTAGAACAGGCCGACGGTGGCGATCACCAGCAACAGCGCACCGCTGGTCAGGCTGATCAGGCGCCGATGGCGTGGGCTCACCAGCCGTGCGGTGAGGAAGATGTACAGCCCGAGGATGGTCAGGTCGATGGCAATCCAGACCAGCGACAGCAGCACCAGGCTGTTATTTATGTAGGAAGTGACTTGTATGAACTGCGGGAAAAAGGCCACAAAGAACAGGATGTCCTTGGGGTTCGACAGGCCGACCACGAAACCCTGCCACAGACCGCTGCGCTGTGTCGGGGCCACGGCGGCAGCCGGGACGTCGGCCAGGGCCTCGGGCAGGCTGGCGATCGCCAGGTAACCGATGAACAGGCACCCGAGCAGGCTCAGGCCAGCCAGCCAGCGCGGGTCGATGACCGCACTGGTGAGAATCACGCCGGCGGCCAGGGCGATCAGTACCAGCGAGGCGGCATTGGTGCCCAGGGCGGTCAGCAGCGCCTGGCGGCGACCCGCGCTGGCCGTGGTGTTGATGACCAGGGCCACCACCGGGCCGGGTGTGGCGATCAAAAGCAGGACGGTCAGGGCGTAGGTCAACAGCAGGGCGGTATTCATGGCATCACTCGCAGCGAAAGGGCAGGCGGGCATTCTCGGCAGCCCCCCGAAGCTTGTAAAACGCCTGTTACTGTGGCTTTCTATTAGTTTTACTCATGCTTTAGGCGGCCATGACCGAACGCATCCCCGCATTGCAGGCCCTGAGGGCATTCGAGGTGGCCGCGCGCTTTGGCTCGTTCACCCGCGCCGCTGAAGAACTGGCCCTGACCCAAGGCGCCATCAGCCATCACATCAAGACCCTCGAAAGCCTGTTCGACTGCGCGCTGTTCGAGCGGCGCGGGCCGAAAGTGGCGCTGACCGAGCCGGGCCGGCTGCTGGCCCAGGAGCTCAAGGTCGGCTTCAAGATCATCGAAAACGCCTGTGGCCTGCTCAAGCAGGACCGCCAGCACCTGCGCCTCAAAGCGCCCTCGACCCTGACCGTGCGCTGGTTGCTCAGGCAGTTGGCGCTGTTCAAGCAAGGCGAGGAACACCCTCAGGTACAACTGAGCAGCGTGTGGATGGACATTGACTCGGTGGACTTTTACAGCGAGCCCTACGACTGCGCGATTCTCCTCGCAGATGGCCACTTCGGCGCTGACATCGCCAGCCTCAAGCTGTTTGATGAATGGCTGGTACCGGTGTGCCAGCCCGGCTATGCGGCGGACCTGGCCAGTTGCGAACGGCTGCACCCCTCGCCGGATCGCCGTGACTGGCGGCGCTGGTTGAAGCGCACAGGGGGCGATGGGTTGAGCCTGGAACGCGGCCAGGTGTTCGACACCCTGGATCAGGGCATTTCGGCAGCCCAGCAAGGCCTGGGCGTGGCCGTGGTCGACCTGCTGCTGGCCAGCGGCGAGCTCGACGCCGGGCGCCTGGTTACCCCCTTCCCCCAGGCCGTAGCCACCGGCGAGGGCTACTACCTGACCTGGCTACAGGCCAGTCCCAAGGCGCGTCAGGTGCAGGCCCTGGGTGAATACCTGCAGCAAAACGTGCCGCAACGGCCCAGTCACGGGCTGGACTATTTGTATGACTAATACTGTGGTGCGCCCGCCTGCGGCAGCACCCGCGTGCTCATGAAGTCGATGAACACCCGCAGCCGTGGTGGTACTTGCCGCCCGGACGGCCACAACAGGTAGAAGCTGCCGCGCCGCTCCATGTAGTCATCGAGCACGGTCACCAGTTCCCCGCGCTGCAACTGCTGGCGCACGGTGAAATCCGGAATGCAGGTAATGCCGCGATCGCGCACGGCAAAGCAGATGCGCGTGTCGACGTGGTTGCAGACCATCGACACCGGAATCTGGTATTCACACCCGGCCGGTTCCTGGCGCAACGGCCATTGTTCGAGCTTGCCGGTGCTGGGGAAACGGTAGTGCAGGCACGTGTGCCGGGCCAGTTGGTCGGGGTGGGTGGGGGTGCCATTGTTCGCCAGGTAGGTCGGTGAGGCCACCAGGACATGGTGGAAGTGGCCGAGAAAGCGCGCGCTAAGGCGCGAGTCGCCGGGCGTGCCGCCGCGCATCACCACATCGAACCCTTCGCCGATGATATCGACCATGCGGTCGTCGAAATCCAGGTCCAGCTCGATGGCCGGGTACTGCGCCATGAACTCGCTCAAGGCCGGCATCACCAGGGCGGTCACCTGCGGCAGGCTGATGCGCAGGCGCCCGCGCGGCACTTCGTGGGCCTGGGAGAGTTCCAGCTCGGTGGCTTCGATCTCGGCGAGGATGCGCCGGCTGCGTTCCAGGAACAGGCTGCCCTCGGCAGTCAGGGTGATGCTGCGCGTGCTGCGGTGAAACAGGCGCACGCCCAGGCGGCTTTCCAGACGCGCCACACGCTTGCCAATGGCCGAAGCACTGATGCCCAACGACTGGGCTGCGCCGACGAAGCTGCCCGTTTCCGCCACCCGCACGAACACCACGAAACCACTGAGGCTATCCATCTGTATGTCCTGATTGCGGACATCAATGTCCGTTATGAGCGGAATTGTACCCGTCTTTTTCCGCAGTGACCGCAGGCTTAAGGTTCGCCCATCTTTCCTACAGGAGTTTCACCATGACCCAGATGAGTTGCACGGCCGATGGACCCGCCGCACTGGCACAGCCCTTGCCGGTCAGCGGCCTGCTGGCCCTGGCCATGACCGGTTTTATCGCCATCCTCAGCGAAACCCTGCCGGCCGGCCTGCTCGGACAGATCGCCAGCGGCATGCAGATCAGCGAGGCCATGGCCGGGCAGATGGTCAGCGTCTATGCCCTGGGCTCGCTGCTTACGGCCATTCCGCTGGTGACCCTGACCCAGGGCTGGCGCCGGCGGCCGGTATTGTTGCTGGCGATTATCGGTTTCTTGCTGTTCAACACGGTGACGGCCTTGTCCAGTGCCTACTGGCTGACATTGGTCGCCCGCTTCATGACCGGGGTCGCCGCGGGCCTGGCCTGGGGCGTGATCGCCGGGCATGCGCGGCGCATGGTCAGCCCCGAGCAACAGGGCCGGGCCATGGCGCTGGCGATGATCGGCGCGCCGCTGGCCTTGTCGCTGGGGGTGCCGGCCGGCACCTGGCTGGGTGAGTTGCTGGGCTGGCGCATGACCTTTGCCCTGGTCTCGGCGTCGACCCTGGTGCTGGTGGCCTGGGTGCTGTGCAAGGTGCCGGATTTTGACGGCCACGCCCCGGGCCAACGCCCGGGCATCGCCCAGGTGCTGCGCACTCCAGGGGTACTGTCGGTGCTGTTGGTGATCCTCACCTGGGTGCTGGCGCACAACGTGCTGTACACCTACATCGTGCCGTTCCTGGCCTCGGTGGGGTTGGCGGCAAGTACCGGCATGGTCCTGCTGACCTTCGGCATCGCCGCCTTGGCCGGTATCGGCGTGGTCGGTGCCTTGATCGACAAGCACCTGCGCAACATGGTGCTGCTGAGTTTGTTCGGCTTTGCCGTGGTGGCGCTGGTGCTCGGCTTTGTCAGCCGGTCGGCAGCGCTGGTGTATGCCAGTGTCGCGCTCTGGGGCCTGACCTATGGCGGCGCGCCGACTTTACTGCAAACCGCCAGCGCCGACGCCGCCGGGGAGGGTGCGGATGTGGCGCAGTCAATGATCGTCACCGTATGGAACTCGGCGATTGCCGTCGGCGGCCTGCTCGGTGGCGTGCTGCTCAGCCAGTGGGGCGTGGGTAGCTTTCCCTGGGTGCTGCTGGTATTGATCGGCCTGGCCCTGCTGATTGCCGGGCGCGCCCAGGGTCACGGTTTCGCCCCGGGTGCCCGGGTGCACAGCTAAGTTCGGCAGGCGCGGCGCAGACGGGTAGAATCGACGCATACACAGGTGTTTTCGAGGTTGCAGCGGTGGAGTTACAGCAGGGCTTTGTCCTGACCCGGCATTGGCGCGACACCCCGGCCGGTACAGTGGTCGAGTTCTGGCTGGCCACCGATCAGGGGCCGCGGCGCTTGCGGCTGGCGCCGCAGACCTCGGTGGCGTTCATCCCCGCCGAGCAGCGTGGGCAAGCCGAAAGCGTGCTGCGCGGCGAGCGCGATGTCGAGTTGCGCGAACTGGCCCTGCGCGACTTCGAGCAGCGGCCGGTGCTGGGCCTGTACTGCCGCCAGCACCGCCAGTTGATCCAGCTGGAAAAGCGCCTGCGTGCAAGCGGGGTGCAAATCTACGAAGCCGATGTGCGCCCGCCCGAGCGCTACCTGATGGAGCGTTTTATCACCGCGCCGGTCAGTTTCAGCGGTACGCCCGATGCCAGCGGCGTATTGATCGATGCCCAGCTCAAACCCGCCCCCGGCTACCGGCCGACGCTCAAGCTGGTGTCGCTGGACATCGAGACCACCGAGCGTGGCGAGCTGTACTCCATTGCCCTCGAAGGCTGCGGGCAGCGCCAGGTGTACATGCTCGGCCCGGCCAATGGTGACCCTGAAGAGATCGATTTCGACCTGGAGTACTGCGACAGTCGCGCGCAACTGCTCGAACGCCTGAACGACTGGCTGGCCCTGCACGACCCCGATGCGATCATCGGCTGGAACCTGGTGCAATTCGACCTGCGCGTGCTGCAGCACCACGCTACCGAACTCAAGGTGCCGCTATGCTTGGGGCGCGGCGGCGAGGCGATGGAGTGGCGCGAGCACGGCAGCCGCGCACACTTCTTTGCCGGGGCCGCCGGGCGCCTGATCATCGACGGAATCGAAGGGTTGCGCTCGGCGACCTGGAGCTTTCCCTCGTTCAGCCTGGAAAACGTCGCCCAGACCTTGCTTGGCGAAGGCAAGTCGATCGATACGCCGTACCAGCGCATGGATGAAATCAACCGTATGTTCGCCGAGGACAAGCCGGCGCTGGCCCGCTACAACCTCAAGGACTGTGAACTGGTCACGCGGATTTTCGCCAAGACCGAACTGCTGACCTTCCTGCTCGAGCGGGCCACGGTCACCGGCTTGCCGGCCGATCGCAGCGGCGGTTCGGTGGCCGCGTTCTGTCATCTGTACATGCCCTTGATGCATCGCCAGGGCTTCGTTGCGCCGAACCAGGGCGAGCGTCCGGAAGAGGCGAGCCCCGGCGGCTTCGTCATGGACTCGCGACCGGGTTTGTACGAGTCGGTGCTGGTGCTCGACTACAAGAGCCTGTACCCCTCGATCATCCGCACTTTTCTGATCGATCCGCTGGGCCTGGTCGAAGGCTTGCGCGAACCGGGTGACGCCACTTCGGTGCCGGGGTTTCGCGGTGCGCGCTTCTCCCGCACCCGGCATTGCCTGCCGGCGATCGTCGAGCGGGTCTGGCAGGGCCGCGAGACGGCCAAGCGCGAGCACAATGCGCCGTTGTCACAGGCGCTGAAGATCATCATGAATGCCTTCTACGGTGTGCTCGGTTCCAGTGGCTGTCGGTTCTTCGATCCACGCCTGGCCTCATCGATCACGATGCGCGGCCACGAGATCATGCGCCATACCCGTGAACTGATCGAGGCCCGGGGGTACGCGGTGATCTATGGTGACACCGACTCCACCTTCGTCTGGCTCAAGGGGGCCCATGACGAAGCGGACGCGGCGCGCATCGGCCGTGAATTGGTGCAGCAGGTCAACCAGTGGTGGCGTGAACATCTGCGCGAGCGCTTCGGTCTGGACAGTGCCCTGGAGCTGCAGTACGAGACCCATTACAAGCGCTTTCTGATGCCGACCATTCGCGGCGCCGAGGAGGGCAGCAAGAAGCGTTACGCCGGCCTGGTGCAACGTGGCGAGGGCGTTGAGGAGATGATCTTCAAGGGCCTGGAAAGCGTGCGCACGGACTGGTCGCCACTGGCCAGGCAGTTCCAGCAGGAGCTATACGAGCGGATCTTCAAGCGCCAGCCGTACCAGCAGTACGTGCGCGAATACGTGCGCAAGACCCTGGCCGGCGAGCAGGATGAACTGCTGATCTACCGCAAGCGCCTGCGCCGGCCCTTGGCGGACTACCAGCGCAACGTACCGCCCCATGTACGGGCGGCGCGCCTGGCCGACGACTTCAACGACCGCCAGGGCCGTCCAAGGCAGTACCAGAGCGGTGGCTGGATCAGCTACGTGATCACCGTGGCCGGCCCCGAACCCCTGGAGACCCGGCATTCGGCGATCGACTACGACCATTACCTGACGCGGCAATTGCAGCCGGTGGCTGATGCGATCCTGCCCTTTGTGCAGGACGACTTCACCGCCTTGATCGATCGGCAGTTGGGGTTGTTCTGACCGGTGGGAGCGGCGGTGCGACGACTCGACTTGCCCCGCGATTGAACGCTGCGACGCATCGCGGGGCAAGCCCGCTCCTACAGGCAGTCGATCGCAGGCTTCGCCAGCTCCCACAGCGCCGGCAATGGCTACTGGCAGCTAGGCCTCGCGGATCAGCCACAGCGCCAGCATCAACCAGGCGGCCGCCGCCAGGGCCGTTACCGTGCGCACATGGTTCCAGCGGTTCCAGCTCGGCACATAACGGTGCCAGGCCGCTGCCGCTTCGGGGCTGGCCGGGTCGAGGCGCGCCAGGGACTGGTTCTTCGGCACGTTGAACAGCATCGTCACCACGATATTGCCCGCCAGGTACAAGGCACTGCCGATCGCCATGCACAGGCTGCCCGGCAACGGCCAGCGCTGGTAGGCCCAGACCAGCAACACCACGCAGGTCACTGCAGTACCCAGGAACAACGCAAGGAACAGCCGGTTGAGCACCACCTTGTTGATCGATTGCATGGCCGTGACCGCACTCTGTTCAGGGATGCGTTCAAGGGCGGTCATGACGAAGTTGGAGAAGGCGAAAAACAGCCCACCCATCAATCCGCAGCCCAACGCCGTGGCAAGGATCAGCAGCAACAGCAGGGTATCGACGACACTCATGGTCTATCCTCAGATTCAGATGTCAGCCTGTTCTGGATGCCTCAAAGGCCTTGCATGGAAACCGGAAGTTACCTTTGACTTGTCCACGGAATTCGTCCTGTAGTTTAGGCTCGCACCTCGGATCTTTCGTCGCGATCTGTAGTCTTTGATGCATGGAATTTGAAGGAGATGCGCATGCTCGTCCGGTCACTGACCCTCGCCACCTTGCTGGCCATTGCCGGCCCCGTCCTCGCCGACGACGCCCCCTTGACCCAGGACCTGTACAAGTCCCGCCCCTTGATCGTCATCGCCCCCAGCACCGCCGACCCGACCCTGCGCGGTCTGAATGAAGCCCTGAAGGATCCGGCCACCAAGAAGGCCTTCGATGAACGCAACCTGGTGCTGTACAGCGTGGCCGGGATGGTCGGCAAGCGTGACGACAAGAACCTCGAGCAGCAAACCACCATGGCCCTGATCCGTGAGCTCAAGCTGGGCGCACGTACCGGTACCCAGGTGATCCTGGTGGGTAAGGATGGCGAGAAGCATGTGATCGAACATGACGGCTCGGTGGAACCCGAGTCGATCTTCAAGGCCGTGGATAACCTGCCGGCCGCCGAAAAAGCGGTAACGCCACCCCCGGTCGTAACGCCCACGCCGGTGGCCGAAGCCAAGCCGGGCAAGGATGGCAAACCGGCCAAGCCGGCCAAACCCGCCAAGCCGGCCGCGCCGCCCAAGCCGCTGGAGGACTGACGCGCCTCAGTTGCCCGTCCTGACCGTGCTCCACACCCGGGTACGGACCCGCTCCAGCTTCAGGGGCAGCGGTTCGAGGGCGAACAGGGTGTCGAGCACCGCCTGCGACGGGTACACCATGGGGTTGTCGCGAATCTTCGCATCGACCAGTCCGGTCGCATCCTTGTTGGCATTGGGGTAGCCCAGGTAGTTGCTCGACGCGGCGATGACCTCGGGCTTGAGCATGTAGTTGATGAAGGCCAGGCCCTGTTGCGGGTTGGGTGCATCCTTGAGCAACACCATGTTCTCCTGCCACAACGGCGCACCTTCGCGGGGGATGCTGTAGCGGATCTGCCGGCCATTGCCGGCGTTCTCGGCACTGAGCCTGGCTTCGAACACGCCGCCCGACCAGCCCACCACCACACAGACGTTGCCATTGGCAAGGTCGGAGATGAAGCGCGACGAGTCGAAGTAGCGAATGTGCGGGCGCAGCTTGAGCAGCAGCGCTTCGGCCTTGCGGTAGTCGTCCGGGTTCTTGCTGTTGTACGGCAGGCCCAGGTAGTGCAGGGCGATGGGGATGATCTCGTTCGGTGCATCGAGCATTGCGACCCCGCATTCGCTCAATCTGGCCAGGTTGGCTTCGTCGAAGATCAGTGCCCAGGAGTCCACGGGGGCCTGGTCGCCGAGCAGCGCCTTGACCTTGTCCTGGTCATAGCCGATGCCGGTGGTGCCCCACATATAGGGCGCGGCATAGCGGTTGCCGGGGTCGTTGCCCTGCAGCTTGGCGAGGATCTGCGGGTCCAGGTGGGGAAAGTTGGGCAACTGGCTGCGGTCGAGTTCGGCCAGCACCCCGGCCTTGATCAGGTTGGGCAGCAGGTCGCCGCTGGCGAACACCACGTCGTAGCCACTGCGCCCGGCCATCAGCTTGCTCTGCATCACGTCGCTGTTGTCGAACACGTCATACACCGGGGTGATCCCCGATGCCTGCTGGAACTGCCGGGGGGTGTCCGGGGCGATGTAGTCGTACCAGTTGTAGATGTGCACGCTGGGGGTGGCAGGCTCGCCGGCCTGCAGGCCAGTAGCGCCCAGCAATGCAGACAGGGCCAGGGGTAAGCAGCGGATCGACTTCATGGGCACACTCCGGTTTTTGTTGTTGTAGGTGCGGCTAGGGGATCAGCAGTTCGCGCAAGCCGTTGGCGTGTTCGATCCGTGTGCCCGGCAGGTGCAGGCGGCGATCCTGCAGGTAGTCGTAGTCACGGCGAGCAAGGGCAAGCTGTCCGAGGTCCAGTTCGACCTGCTGGCGGCACGGCTCGCGCCCGGCTTCGAAACGCATCCGCCCGAAGGGGTCGACCACGGCGCTGCCACCGGCGAATACCAGCCCGTCGCTGCCTTCACCCACGCGATTGACCATCAGGGCAAACGCCTGGTTTTCCTGGGCGCGGGCCATGATCGCGGTGCGGTGCACCGGGCCGTAGGGGTCCATGTTGCCGTTGCTGACAATGATCAGGTCGACACCCAGCTGTGCCAGCGCCCGGCTGGTTTCCGGCAGCTCGATGTCGTAGCAGATCAGCAGGCCGATGCGCAGGCCTTTCCAGCGAGTCGTGACGTAGCGGTCGCCGGCCTCGAACAGGCCGCGCTCCGATGGCCACAGGTGGGTCTTGCGGTAGCTCAAGGCGATGCCGTGCGGTGTGAGCAGTACCGAGGTGTTGTAGAAGCGCTCGCCATCCCGTTCGGCCAGGCCGACCACCACCGCCACGCCACGTTCGCGCACGGCCTGTTGAACCGCCGCAAGGGCAGGGCCGTGGAGGGGTTCGGCGACGTCGGGCAGTTGTCCGGCATTGGCAAAACCCATCAGCTGGGTTTCCGGGAATACCAGCAAGTCGGTGTCGGCCTGGCAGGTGGCAATGGCGTGCAGGACGCGCTGCAGGTTATAGGGGGTATCGCCGTCACGGCCATCAAGCTGTACGAGTTCGATCTTCATCGCGGTTCCTTGTGCAGGTGTGGAACCGAGTATGCGCGGCCCGGTGCGGGCCGCACATCACAGCGATGGAGTAACCCTCAATGGGTAAGGGGGCAGGTCACACCGGGGTCCAGCGGCCCTGGTCCTGGTTCGAGCGTACGCAGGCATCGATGAAGGTCATGCCGCGCAGGCCGTCTTCTGCCGTGGGGCACTGGTGGGCCAGGGGGGCGGCGGGGCGCTGTTCGCGGCGCGCGCGTATGAGCTCGGCGGCGTCGCTGTAGAGGTTGGCGAAGGCTTCGAGCAGGCCTTCGGGCTGGCCGGCCTTGATCCGCGTCGCCTGCTTTGCCGCCTCGCCAAGCCAGGCTTCGCCGCGACGCAGGCATTGGTGCGGCTGGTTCTGGTGGCGCAGCTCCAGGCGCTCCGGTTCCTCCTGGTGCCAGTACAGCGAGCCGGTGGAGCCGAACACGCGAATCTGCAGGCCATGGCGATGACCCGCCGCCACGAAGCTGGCCCACAACATGCCCCGTGCGCCGCCGTCCAGGCGCAGCTTGACGTGGGCGTTGTCGTCCGAGCGGCGGCCCGGTACCAGGGTGCTCAGTTCCGCCGAGACTTCACTGACCTCAAGGCCGGTGACAAAGCGCAGCAATTGATGCGCATGCACCCCGACGTCGGCCAGCACAGACGAGGTGCCGGCCTGTTCGGGGTCGGTGCGCCAGGCCAGGCTCTTGACCCCTTGCTGCTCCAGCGGTTGGGTGCCGAAGGCGCTGGCATGCTCGACCTGCACCAGGCGCACCTCGCCAATGGCACCCCGGGCGATCAGCTCGCGGGCCTCGCGGATCATCGGGTAACCGCTGTAGTTGTGGGTCAGCAGTTGCAGCGCCGGGCCCTGGCGGACCCGGTCAAGCAGGGCCCTGGCCTCGTCCAGGCGGGTGGCCAGGGGCTTGTCGCAGATCACATCGATGCCCTGCTCGAGGAACGCCAGGCTGGCCGGCACGTGCACGGCATTGGGCGCCATGATTGCCACCGCCTGGATGCCGTCGGGGCGATCGGCCTCGGCCCGGGCCATCTGCTGGAAATCGGCATAGACGCGCTCGGGCGCAACGCCATAGGCCTGGGCCGCCGCCAGGTTGCGCTGGGGGTCGCGGGCGAACACCCCGGCCACCAGCTCGAAGTGACCGTCCAGATGGGCGGCGTAGCGGTGGGTGGCGCCGATCGACGACTCCAGTCCGCCGCCGACGAAGCCCAGGCGCAGGCGCTGTGCCGGGTTGGCCAGGGTCTTCATGCGGCACCTCCTTGTGGCACGCGCAGGTCGCGGGCGAAATGTTCGATGGCCAGCACATAGCCGTGGGTACCGAAGCCGGCCAGCACCGCCTTGGCCACCAGCGACACGTAGGAGTGGTGGCGGAAGGCTTCGCGGCGATGCACGTTGGAAATGTGCACTTCGATCACCGGCACCTCGGCGGCGATCAGCGCGTCATGGATGGCCACCGAGGTGTGGGTCCAGGCGCCGGGGTTGATGACAATACCGGCGACCCGGCCGCGGGCCTGGTGAATCCAGTCGATCATCTGGCCTTCGTGGTTGGTCTGCTGGAATTCCAGGGTCAGGTCCAGGCGGCTGGCGGCCGATTGGCACAGGGCCTGGACATCGGCCAGGGTTTCCCGGCCATAGACCTCGGGTTGGCGCAGGCCGAGCATGTTCAGGTTGGGGCCGTTGAGCACGAGCAGGGTAGTCATGGGCGCAGGTTTCCAGTCAGTGAAGTGGCGCGCAGGGCGTCGTAGGTGGGTTTGTCCAGGGCCACGGCGTCATGCCGGCCAAGCTGGTCCAGGGGGGTACGGTAGGTTTCCGGGGCGCTCCAGGCGGCGATGGCCGAGATCGCGGTGACCAGGCAGGTGATGCTGCCGATCAGCAGCGGCACGTTGTCCGAGCCTGGCGGTGCCACGGCGGTGAACAGCGCCGGGAGCAGGGCGGTGAACATGTAGCCGACGTTCTGGGCGATGGCCATGGCCGAGACCCGGTAGTGGGTCTGGAACTGCTCGGGGAAGAAGCTTGGGAAGATGGCGTTGTAGCCCTGGTAGATCATCCCCCACATCAGCAGCGAGGCGGCGAAGGCCAGGGGCAGGTTGTGCAGGCTGATGGCGTACAGGTAGAGGAAGGACATCAGCCCGCAACCCAGGGCGCTGCCGATGATCAACGGGCGGCGACCGATACGGTCCGAGAGGTTGCCGACAAAGGGAATCACCAGCACCGCGACGATGTTGCCGACCACCGGAATCCACAGGTACACGCTCTTGTCGAAGCCCACGCCATAGGCCGGCTGCACCGCGTAGGCGGCACCGAACACCGTGGTCACCACCGGGATCACATTCATCAGCGACACCCCCAGCACCACCAGCATGCCGCGCCAGCTGTACTTGAAGGCCTGCTTGATCGGCGAGCGCTGGTGCTGCGCATTGCCGGCCTTGCGGGTGAAGGCCTCGGGCTCCTCGACCTCGCGGCGGATGATGAAGGCGGCGATCAGCACGGCGGCGCTGAGCAGGAACGGAATCCGCCAGCCCCAGCTGTTGAACGCCTCTTCGGGCATGAAGTAGGCCAGCGGCAGGAAGATCGCCGCTGCCAGCACCTGGCCGGCCTGCACCCCTTGCAGGGTGAAGCTGGCGAAGAATCCGCGGCGTCCGGGCGGCGCATGTTCAAGGATCATGGAACTGGCCCCGGCGATTTCCCCGGCCACGGCAAAGCCCTGGATCAGCCGCAGCACCACCAACAGGGCCGGGGCCCAATAGCCGATCTGGTTGTAGGTGGGCAGCAGGCCCACGGCAACCGTGGCCAGGCCCATGAGGAACATGCACAGCAGCAGTACGTTCTTGCGTCCACGGGTGTCGCCCCAGTGGCCGAGGAAGAAGGCCCCGACCGGGCGCGCCAGGTAGCCCACGCCGTAGGTGGCCAGCGAGGCGATGATCGCCACGCGCGGGTCAGTGGACGGAAAGAACACCTGGGGAAAGATCAGCGCCGCGGCCTGGGCGTAGATGAAGAAGTCGTAGTACTCGAGCGCCGAACCGACCCAACCGCTGGCGGTGGCTTTTTTCGTTTGCCGTGAGGCATGCAGCCCATCGGGATGACTGGCCATGGGGTGTCTCCGTTTGTTGTTGTTATGGAGGTGAAGCGGGTGTCACAGCGATTCGGTGAGCACGAGCTGGCCGCTGTGCGCGGCCTGGCTGATGGCCTCGACGATCTGCAGGTTGCGCAGCCCGTCGCGGACCGTCACCAGTGGTTCGGCCCGGCCCTGGATCACGTCGCAGAAATGCGCCAGCTGGCGTTGCAGCGGGTCGGCCTGGTCCAGGGGCGCGACGGCGGTGTTGAAGGGTTTCCACCAGGAGCGGTCCTGATCCTGCTCGTAGTACTTCAGGCGCATGCTCGGGATCGACAGGGAGCCACGGGTGCCGGCGATCACGTAGCAGTCTTCGTCGGCATAGCTTGGGTAATCGAGGTTTTCCCGGGCGGTCTGCTCCCAGCTGCGGGCGCAGGCGGCGGTGTCCGAGAGCAGGAACGTGCCCAGGGCGCCGCTGGCAAAGCGCAGGCTGATGGCCACGCTGTCTTCCACGGCAAAACCGCGGGTGGCGCTGGAGGCCTGGGCCTGCACGGCGACGATTTCGCCACACAGCGAACGCAGGTTGCCGATCTCGTGAATCATGTTGATCAGCACCGGCCCGCCGCCGGCCTGGCGGCGCCAGGGGGCGGCATCGAAATAATCGTCGGGCTTGTAGAACAGGGCGCTGCCCATCACCGCCACCAGCTTGCCCAGCAGGCCTTCGCCGATCAGCTCGCGGGCTTTTTCGAGGATGGCGCTGTGGGCGCGGTGATGCCCCACCAGCAGCCGCGCCCCGCGTTGTTCGGCGATGGCCAGCAGGCGTTTGCCTTCGTCCAGGGTGTGGGCCACCGGCTTTTCGATCAGTGCCGGGACGCCGTGCTCCACGCAGGCCAGGGCGCCTTCGACGTGCAAGTGGTTGGGGGTGGCGAGGATCACCCCGTCCGGCTGCTGCGCGGCGAACAACTGCGCAAGCGAGGTGTACAACGGCACACCGGTGGCAGCGGCAAGCTCGGCTGCAGCCGGCGCCGGATCGACCAGGGCGCAGAGTTGGCAGGCGTTGCTGGCCTGGATCAGTTCGATGTGCCGGCGTCCGATCAGGCCGGCGCCGGCGACGGCGATGCGTAGGGTAGTCATGGCGTTCTCATTGTTCTTGTTGGACAAGGCAGACCGCGACGGCGGTTTTGTGAGAGGCTAATAAAAAACCCAGGGGAGATAATCGGGCCAAATGAAGAATCAGAATGCGCTGGTAGCGAATAATGAGCCCCTGCTGCGCGACCTGCAGCTGTTCTGCGAAGTGGCCCGACGTTCGAGCTTCATCGCCGCGGCCAGCGAGACCGGGCTGTCGCCGGCCCATGTCAGCAAGCGCATCGCGACCCTGGAGACCCTGCTGGGCGTCAAACTGTTCAACCGCACCACGCGACGGGTGAACATCACCAGCGACGGTGAGGCGGCGTTCATCTGGGCACAGAAGATCCTCGAAAATGTCGAGTCGATGTTCGAGTCGTTGTCCGGGGCGCAGAGCGAGCCCCGCGGCACCTTGCGCATCAGCACCAGCCTGCGCCTGGGCCGAGAACACATCGCGCCCATCCTGTCGCTGCTACGCCGCCGGCATCCGACCCTGGATATCTGGCTGGAGCTGCTGGACCGACGGGTGGACCTGATCGGTGAGAACTTCGATATCGATATCCGGGTCGGCGAGGTGCAGGAGAAGCACCTGATCGCCCATCGCATTGCCCAGAGCAAGCGGGTGCTGGCCGCCGCCCCCGACTACCTGGCCCGGCGCGGCCCGGTGCGGGTGCCGGCACAGCTTGCGCAGCAGGATTGCCTGCTGTTTCGCAGCCGTGACGATCGCTTCGGGGTCTGGCGCCTGGTCGGGCCCGGGGGCGCCGAAACGGTCAAGGTCACCGGCCCCATGGCCGCCAATCACAGCGACATCGTCCGCCAGTGGGCGCTGGACGGCCACGGCATCATCATGGCCTCGTACTGGGACGTGTACGGCAATCTTGCGGAGGGTTCGCTGGTGCGGGTGTTGCCGGCCTAT
The DNA here is from genome assembly GCF_044769005.1 of Pseudomonas sp. NPDC090755. Lineage (NCBI taxonomy): Bacteria > Pseudomonadati > Pseudomonadota > Gammaproteobacteria > Pseudomonadales > Pseudomonadaceae > Pseudomonas > Pseudomonas sp. NPDC090755. The sequence continues at coordinate 63,799 of NZ_JBIVXC010000006.1, forward strand.
CACCAGCCGGCGGATGTCTGGGCGGTGACGGCGGCGCGTTCGGCAAGTTCGGCCAAGGTACGCAGTTGCGTGGCGTTCTTGCGCGAGCAACTGGCGCAGGGGCCTTATGCGCTGGCGGTGGGCGGGTGATGGCCCAGGCCCCGGCAATCGATCTATGCTTAGCCTCTCACGGGCATACAAGGACCCAGCAATGACCTGGTCAGCGGCGCAGTACAGCACCTTCGAGAATGAACGCACCCGGCCGGTGCGCGACCTGGTGGCCGCGTTGCCACCGGGGTCCATCGACACCGCCGTCGACCTGGGCTGCGGCCCGGGCAACTCCACCCAGGTGCTGGCCGAGCGTTACCCGAAGGCTAAGGTCAGCGGTATCGACAGCTCCCAGGACATGATCGACGCCGCCCGCCAGCGCCTGCCGGGCATCGACTTCACCCTGGGCGATATCGGCACCTGGACCGCCCCTCACAGTGTCGACGTGATCCTGGCCAATGCCTCGCTGCAGTGGCTGCCCGACCATGCCGTGCTGTATCCGCACCTGGTCAGGCAGTTGAGGGAAGGCGGTAGCCTGGCCATCCAGACCCCGGACAACCTCGACGAGCCGGCCCATCGCCAGGCCCGCGAAATCGCCAGCAAAGGCCCCTGGGCTGAAAAGATCGGCGCGGTCAGGCACCCGCCACGGCACACCGCGAGCTTCTACTATGACGTGCTCAGCCCCCATTGCCGCCAGGTCGATATCTGGCGCACCACCTATTACCACCCCTTGATGGGCGGGGCGCAGGCGGTGGTGGAGTGGTTCAAGGGCTCGGCGTTGCGCCCCTTCCTGGCGGCGCTGGACGCCGATGAGCAGGCGGACTTCCTGCAGTACTACCTGCAGGCCATGGCCCAGGACTACCCGCCAGCCGCCGATGGCAAGGTGCTGTTGCCGTTCCCGCGCCTGTTCATAGTCGCCACCCGCTGAAGCTCAGCCGCTGGTGCAGCACCCGCAGGTAGACCCCGGCGTTGACCAGCACCAGCACAGCCCCCAGCTGCCACTGGATGCCCGGGGTCAGCCCGGCGGGGTAGATGATCGGCCAGACATAGTGTTCGATGAAACCGCCCTGGTAACCGGCAAGGCCGGCGGCGTGGCGCAGGTGGTTCTCCCAGTCGGTGAGCGGGCAAGGCAGGTGCAGGAGTTCCACGGCGATGCCCCAGCACAGCGCGGGCAGATGCCACCACGGGGCGCTGCGCCACTTGAGTGCCAGCAGGCCGCCCAGCAGTACGAAGACAATGAACAGCAGGTGGAACAGCACCAGGCCATCGGCACCCAGGCGATACAGCATGTCGACCTCGCTGCGGTGGTTGCGCACGATCGCGTCCCACCATGATAGAGGTGTTCGACCCGGCGTTGAGGGCAAGGCGACGAGGGCGCAGACCCTCGTCGCCTTGCCACGTTCGGCTCAGGATGCTTCGCGGTAGGGGTTGCGCGGATCGTGCTGCCAGTCCAGGAACGGCTTGCCGGTGTCCTGGGGCACCATCTCGATGCAGTCCTGGACCGGGCAGGTGATCTGGCACAGGTTGCAGCCCACGCATTCGGCATCGATCACTTCGTAGCGGTGGCTGCCGTCGGCCTGCTTGAGGCTGGCGATGGCCTGGTGCGAGGTGTCTTCGCAGGCGATATGGCAACGCCCGCAGCCGATGCACGCGTCCTGGTCGATCCTGGCGATGACCTGGTAGTTGATGTCCAGGTACTTCCAGTCGGTGGTGTGGCCCACCGCCCGGCCGCTGAAGTCGGCGAGGCTGTGGTAGCCCTGGCTGTCCATCCAGCGAGAGAGCCCGTCCTTCATGTCTTCGACGATGCGAAAACCATGCAGCATGGCGGCGGTGCAGACCTGCACGGCGCCGCAGCCCAGGGCGATGAACTCGGCGGCGTCGCGCCAGCTGCCGATGCCGCCGATGCCGCTGATCGGCAGGCCACGGGTGGCCGGGTCGCGGGCGATTTCGGCGACCATGTTCAGGGCGATCGGCTTGACCGCCGATCCGCAGTATCCGCCATGGGTGCTCATGTCGCCGACGATGGGCAGGGCGACCATGCGTTCGAGGTCGACGCTGGTGATCGAGTTGATGGTGTTGATCAGCGACACCGCATCGGCCCCACCGCGGTGGGCGGCGCGGGCAGACTGGCGGATGTCGGTGATGTTGGGCGTGAGCTTGACGATGACCGGCAGTGAGCAGTGGGTCTTGCACCAGCGGGTGACCTGCTCGACATACTCCGGCACCTGGCCGACCGCTGCGCCCATGCCGCGTTCGGGCATGCCGTGGGGGCAGCCGAAGTTCAGCTCGATGCCGTCGGCCCCGGTGGCCTCCACCAACGGCAGGATGGCTTTCCAGGATTCCTCGACGCAGGGCACCATCAGTGACACGATCAGCGCCCGGTCCGGCCAGTCCTTTTTCACCTGGGTGATTTCCCGCAGGTTGATCTCCAGCGAGCGGTCGGTGATCAGCTCGATGTTGTTGATGCCCATGACCTCGCGGTTGACCCCGTAGTGGGCCGAGTAGCGCGACGACACGTTGACCGCGGCCGGGTCTTCCCCCAGGGTTTTCCAGACCACGCCGCCCCAGCCGGCCTGGAAGGCGCGGACCACGTTATAGGCCTTGTCGGTGGGCGGCGCGGAGGCCAGCCAGAACGGGTTGGGCGCCTTGATACCGGCGAATTCGATCGACAGGTCAGCCATTATGCAGCCTCCACGTTGAGCGTCAGTTGGGCATGGATGGCCTCGGCGGCCAGCTTGCCGTGCTGCACGGCCTGGACGGTGAGGTCCTGGCCCAGGTGGGTACAGTCGCCCCCGGCGTACACCCCGGGCAGGCTGGTGCGCATCTGTTCGTCGACGCGAATGCGCTCGCCGTCGCGGGCCAGCTGCTGGCCGCTGCTGTCACTCAAGGCACTGTTATCGAACGCCTGGCCGATGGCTTTGAAAATGGCATCGGCGGCCAGCTCAAAGGTTTCCCCGGTGGCTTGCAGGCGCCCGTCAGCCATGCCCGTGCGAGCAAAGCGCATACCGCGCACCCGGCCCTGATCGTCGAGTAATACTTCTTCGGGCTGGGCCCAGGTCAGCAGGCGCACCTGGTTTTCCTTGGCAATGTGTTGTTCGTGCTCGGTGGCGCCCATGTCCTCGACGCCGCGGCGGTACACCAGGTTGACATCGCGGGCACCGAGGCGGGCCATCTGCACGGCCATGTCGATGGCGGTGTTGCCGGCGCCCAGGACGATGCAGCGATCGGCCAGGGGCAGGCTGCCGAGGTCGTCGGCCTGGCGCAGTTCGCGGATGTAGTCGGTGGCGGCCAGCATACCCGGGGCGCTTTCGTCGGCCAGGCCCAACTGGCGGCTGGCGTTCAGACCGAGGCCGAGGAACACCGCATCGAACTGCTGCTGCAACTCGCCCAGGGTCAGGTTCTGGCCCAGCACCTGGCCATGGCGGATCTCGATGCCGCCGATCTGCAGGACGAAATCCACCTCGCGCTGGGCGAAATCGTCAACCACCTTGTACTTGGCGATGCCGTATTCGTTGAGGCCGCCAGCCTTGGGCCGGGCCTCGAAGATCACCACGTCATGGCCGTGCCAGGCCAGGCGATGGGCGCAGGACAAACCGGCAGGACCTGCGCCGACCACGGCAATGCGCTTGCCGGTGCTGGCGGCGCGCTGGAACGGGTGTTCGCTGAAGCCGGCGTTATCCAGGGCATAGCGCTGCAGCAGGCCAATGAGCACCGGCGCGCATTCCTGATGGTGGTTGCGCACGCAGGCCTGCTGGCAGAGGATCTCGGTCGGACAGACCCGTGCGCAACTGCCGCCGAGGATGTTGGCCGAAAGGATTTTCTCGGCGGCGCCCTGGACGTTCTCCTGGTGGATGTTGCGGATGAACGACGGGATGTCGATGTCGCTGGGGCAGGCGTTGACGCAGGGGGCGTCGTAGCAGTACAGGCAGCGCGAGGCTTCCTGGGCGGCCTGGCGGGCGTTGAGCGGTGGGGCCAGGTCGTTGAAGTGCTCGGCCAGGGTCGGGTTGTCGGCGCTCGGTCGGGGGAGGTGGCTGAGGGAATCGATCACGGTGGTTTCCTCTTTTTTCTTTTTTTTTGGGGAACGCGTTGCCTTCCATCGCCGGCTTTGCCGGCTCCCACAGAAGAAGTGACATCTGTGGGAGCCGGCAAAGCCGGCGATGCGCTTCAGCGCTTGACCGCAGTCGGCCGCTGATACTCGGCCCGCTTGCTCAGCAGATCGAACACCGCCGGGTACGCCGGCCGCTCGATATAGCGCCCGGCCCCACGCTCGGCGCGCAGGTCGCCATTGGCCCAGACCAGCTTGCCCTGGCTGATGGTATGGCTGGGAATGCCGCGCACGGTCTTGCCTTCGAAGATGTTGAAGTCCACCTGCTGATGGTGGGTGGCGGCGGAAATGGTGCGGGTGCCGTGCGCGTCCCAGAGCACCAGGTCGGCATCGGCGCCCACACGCAGGGCGCCTTTGCGCGGGAACAGGTTGAAGATCTTGGCGGTGTTGGTCGAGGTCAGGGCGACGAAGTCCTGCATCGACAACTTGCCGGTATTGACGCCTTCGTCCCACAGCACCGCCATGCGGTCCTCGATCCCGGCGGTGCCGTTGGGGATGCGGCTGAAGTCGTCACGCCCGGCGGCCTTCTGTTCGGCGCAGAAGCAGCAGTGGTCGGTGGCGGTGGTGTGCAGGTTGCCCGATTGCAGGCCACCCCACAGCGCTTCCTGGTGGCCTTCCTTGCGCGGGCGGAAGGGCGGGCTCATGACATAACCTGCGGCGGTCTGCCAGTCTGGATGGCGATAGACGTCCTCGTCCAGCAGCAGGTGCCCGGCCAGGACCTCGCCATAGACTTTTTGCCCTTTCTGCCGGGCATAGGTGATCTCGTCCAGCGCCTGTTTGGTCGATACATGCACCAGGTACACCGGGGTACCTAGGGTCTCGGCAATCCGGATCGCCCGGCTGGCTGCTTCACCCTCCACCTGCGAGGGACGCGATAACGGATGCGCCTCGGGGCCGGTGATGCCCTGGGCCAGCAGCTTGTGTTGCAGGTGGTAGACCAGCTCGCCGTTCTCGGCATGCACGGTGGGCACCGCGCCCAGTTCCAGGCAGCGCTCGAAGCTGGCGACCAGAGTGTCGTCGGCGGCCATGATCGCGTTCTTGTAGGCCATGAAGTGCTTGAAGCTATTGACGCCGTGCTGGCTGACCAGCTCGCCCATCTCGGCGCGCACCTGCTCGCTCCACCAGGTGATCGCCACATGGAAGCCGTAGTCTGCGGCGGATTTCTCGGCCCAGCCGCGCCACTGGTGGAAGGCTTCGAGCAAGGATTGCTGCGGATTGGGAATGACGAAGTCGATGATCGAGGTGGTGCCACCAGCCAGGCCTGCGGCGGTGCCGCTGTAGAAGTCCTCGCTGGCCACGGTGCCCATGAAGGGCAATTGCATATGGGTGTGTGGATCGATGCCGCCGGGCATCAGGTACTGGCCGCTGCCGTCGAGCACTTCGCAGCCGGAGGGAACGTCGAGGTCGGTGCCGATGGCCTTGATCACACCGTCGGCGCAGAGCACGTCGGCACGATAACTTTCCTCATGGGTAATCAGGGTGGCACCACGAATCAAAAGCGTCATCAGAGGCTCCTCGCAGGCTTGACCGGCTGGTGCCGGTTCTAGGTTTTGTACTTAAGCTGCAGCGTAGATCAGAAACCTGTCATCGCTGACAGGATTTGAATCTAGTAGGGGATCCTGGGGAGGGCAAATAAATTGTTTATAAGCTTATGCATGTGTTAAGTATTTGAAATAAAACAACTATTTGTATTGTGCGCCGACCAGGGAAAACGACCGGCGGTCCTGTCGTTCTTGACAGGTTGTGGAAATGGTCAAGATTTCACATGGGCACCCGTGATTGCCCGCAATGCCTGTGCAAGAACGCCAGCCATCGACCCGATGAGCCAAAAACACAACAACAGCGGAGCGGCCATGCAGCAGACCAGATCGCAGGTGAGCGAACGCGACGGCTTGTACGAACTCGACGCCGGCAGCGACGTCCTCGACAGCCCCCGGTACAACCACGACATCGCTCCCACCAAGGTGAAGGAGCGAACCTGGAACAAATGGCACATCACCGCGCTCTGGGTCGGCATGTCGATCTGCGTGCCGACCTACACCCTGGGCGGGGTACTGACCGCCTACTTCGGCCTGACGGTGGGCGAGGCGCTGCTGGCGATCCTGCTGGCCAACACCGTGGTGCTGATCCCCCTGACCCTCAACGCCTTTCCCGGCACCAAGTACGGCATTCCCTTTCCGGTATTGCTGCGATCGTCGTTCGGCATTATCGGCTCCAACGTGCCGTGCCTGATCCGCGCCCTGGTGGCCTGCGGCTGGTTCGGCATCCAGACGATGTTCGGCGGCCTTGCCATCCACCTGTTCCTCGGTTCGCTGTCGGCGGACTGGAAGGCCCTGGGCGGCACCGGCGAGGTGATCGGCTTCATGCTGTTCTGGTGCCTGAACCTGTGGGTGGTGCTGCGCGGCGCCGAGTCGATCAAGTGGCTGGAAACCCTGTCGGCGCCCTTGCTGGTGCTGGTCGGTGCCGGGCTGCTGGTCTGGGCCTTGCCCAACGTGTCGATCAGCGAGCTGATGGCCCAGCCACCCAAGCGCCCTGAAGGGGCCAGCGTCTATGGCTACTTCTTTGCAGGGCTGACGGCCATGGTCGGCTTCTGGGCCACGTTGTCGCTGAACATCCCCGACTTCAGCCGCTATGCCAAGAGCCAGAAGGACCAGATCCTCGGGCAGATCTTCGGCCTGCCACTGACCATGTTCCTGTTCGCCGCCCTGGGCGTGGTGCTCACTGCCGCCTCGGCCTCGCTGGTGGGTGAGACCGTGTCCGACCCGGTGACCCTGATTGGGCATATCCAGAGCCCGGTGTGGGTGGCCCTGGCCATGGCCCTGATCATCATCGCCACGCTGTCGACCAACACCGCGGCGAACATCGTCTCGCCCACCAACGACTTCCAGAACCTGGCGCCCAAATGGATCGGGCGGACCACGGCGGTGCTGCTCACCGGCCTGGTCGGCCTGCTGCTCATGGGCCATGAGCTGCTGAAGAAACTCGGCCTGATCGTCAGCGACGTCAGCCTGGAAAGCGTCTACTCCAACTGGCTGCTGGGCTATTCGAGCCTGCTGGGGCCGATCGCCGGGATCATGGTGGTGGACTACTTCCTGATCCGCAAACAGACCCTGGACCTGGCCGGCCTGTACCGCGACGACGTGTACCCGGCGTGGAACGCTGCAGGCTTCATCGCCTTCGGCGTGCCGGTGGTGCTGACCCTGCTGTCGCTGCAAAGCCCGGCGTTCAGCTGGTTCTACGACTTTGGCTGGTTCACCGGCTCCGCCCTGGGCGGGCTGATCTACTACGCCCTGGGCAGCCTCAAGGCCGCCCGCACGGCGAGCCTCAAACCTACCGTGTAACGCCAGGGCCCCCAGAGGCCCGGCACCTGATGAGGAGATGCGCATGCAAAGTACACAGGACGTTCTGCAATCGAGCTTGCGGCATATCAACGGCGAACGGCTCTGGCAGTCACTGATGGAGTTGGCCCGGCTGGGCGCCACGGCCAAGGGTGGGGTGTGCCGCCTGGCCCTGACCGACCTCGATCGCCAGGCTCGCGACCTGTTCGTGAAATGGACCCGGGAGGCGGGCTGCACCGTGACCGTCGATGGCGTCGGCAACATCTTCGCCCGGCGCCCGGGCCGCAACCCGCAACTGCCGCCGGTGATGACCGGCAGCCATATCGACACCCAGCCGACCGGGGGCAAGTTCGACGGCTGCTTCGGGGTGCTGGCCGGGTTGGAGGTCATGCGTACCCTCAACGACCTGAAGATCGAGACCGAGGCGCCGCTTGAGGTGGTGGTCTGGACCAACGAAGAAGGTTCGCGCTTTGCCCCGTGCATGATGGGGTCGGGGGTGTTCGCCGAGAAGTTCACGCTGGAGCAAACCCTGGCCAAGACCGACGCCGAAGGCATCACCGTAGGAGAGGCGCTCAACGCCATCGGCTATGCCGGGCCGCGCGCGGTCAGCGGCCATGCGGTGGGTGCTTATTTCGAGGCGCACATCGAGCAGGGCCCGATCCTTGAAGACCAGCGCAAGACCATCGGGGTGGTGCTGGGCGCTTTGGGGCAGAAGTGGTTCGACCTGACCTTGCGTGGTGTCGAGGCCCATGCCGGACCGACGCCAATGCACCTGCGCAAGGACGCCCTGGTTGGCGCCAGCGCGGTGGTGGCCGCGGTCAACCGCGTGGCGCTGGAGCACCAGCCTCATGCTTGCGGCACCGTGGGTTGCCTGCAGGCCTACCCGGGCTCGCGCAACGTGATTCCCGGCGAGGTGCGCATGACCCTGGACTTCCGTCACCTGGAACCGGCGCGGCTGGAGTCGATGATCGCCCAGGTGCGCGATGTGATCAGCGACACCTGCCAGAAGCACGGCTTGAGCCATACTCTGACGCCCACGGCGGATTTCCCGCCGCTGTATTTCAACCCAGGCTGTGTCGAGGCGGTGCGGGGGGCGGCCCAGGGCTTGGGGCTGTCGCACATGGACATTGTCAGTGGTGCGGGGCATGACGCGATTTTCCTGGCCGAGCTGGGACCGGCGGGGATGATCTTCGTACCGTGCGAAGGGGGGATCAGCCACAACGAAATCGAAAACGCCGCCCCCGAAGACCTGGCCGATGGCTGCGCGGTGCTGTTGCGCGCAATGCTGGCGGCGGCGCAGGCGGTGGCGCAGGGCAGGGAAGCGGCATAGGCCCTGATCGCCGGCTACGCCGGCTCCCACAATGGGGCCACAGGGTTTGCCATTATCCTTGTGGGAGCTGGCATCGCCAGCGATGGCCACGCCGGGGTGTCAAAGACTGTCCTGCACCATCTGCAAGAAGGTCGCCACCAGGCGCCGTGAGCTCTGCTCACGCAGACACACCAGGGTCTCGGTCAGGCGCCGCTGGCAATCGACGATCGGCAGCGCGCAAACCCGCGCATCGGCGCCAAACTCGGCCGCCGACACCACCCCTACGCCAATCCCCACCACCACCGCCTCCCGCGCCGCTTCCCGGCCTTCGACCTGGATCGCCGGGCGAATACGCAGGCCCGCCCGCTGCATTTCTTCTTCCAGGGTCTGGCGGGTCACCGACCCCGGCTCACGCAGGACGATCGGTGTGTCATCCAGGTCGGCCAGGCTGATCGAACCACGGCTTGCCCAGGGGTGGTGGTGGGAAACGAAGGCCACCATCGGGTCGCTGCGCATCGGCACGCAAAGCAGGCGCTCGTCATCCACGTCGCGGCCGAGCAGGGCGAGGTCGGCCTGGTAGTTGAACAGGCGCAGCAGCGATTCGTCGGTGTTGCCGGTCTCGATCTTGACGCTGATGCCCGGGTACTGCTCGCAGAACCTGGCGATCTGCGGCAACACGTGCACCGGCGCATCCACCGCCAGCACCAGGGTGCCGGTCTGCAGGGCGCGCGAATCCTGCAGCAGCTCATGGGCCTCGGCTTCGCAGGCGAACAGGCGCTGGGTGATGCCCAGCAGGCGTTCGCCAAGGTCGGTCAGTTGCACCGAACGCTTGTTGCGGTGGAACAGCAAGACACCGAAACGCTCCTCCAGCTTGCGCACCTGGTCGGAGATTGCCGGCTGGGTCAGGAACAGCCGTTCGGCGGCGCGGGTGAAGCTGCCGTGCAGGGCAACGGCATGAAAAGCTTTCAACTGGGCATGGGAAACCGACATCGCAGTACCTGCTACAAGCTGGGCTTATTTTTGAAATACGATAAATCGATTTTATTTATCAGTCAGTAATTGTTTCTATCTCTTTCAGCCCGTCACGTCACCTGCAGTGACCGACGGGTCATGGACCTGGCTGACACGGCATAACAACATCCCATGCTCCCGGTTCCATCTGACCAGGTGACGGCCCCGACCGGCTGTCACGCAGTGCGCAACACAAGAACAAAACAGGCGTTTTTTCGAAATTCTGCCGGCACACTCAAGCTCCGAGGTCAGATCCACCATGAATAAATACAGTGCAGATATAAAGCGTTGGCGCGTGCAGATCTTTGCCATCACCTGGATCGCCTACGCCGCGTTCTACTTCACCCGCAAAGCCTTTTCCGTGGCCAAACTGGGCATCGGCGAAGACCCAGGTTTTACCCTCGATAAAATGGCCATGGCCAACCTCGATGCCATCTACCTGGCGGCCTATGCGGTAGGGCAGTTCACCTGGGGCATGCTGGCCGACCGCTTCGGCCCACGGGTGGTGGTGCTGGGCGGCCTGGTGATTTCCGCTGCCGCCGCCCTGGTGATGGGCAGCTATGCGACCTTCCCGATCTTCGCCACCTGCATGCTGGTCCAGGGCCTGGCCCAGTCCACCGGCTGGGCGGGGCTGTGCAAGAACATCGGCAGCTTCTTTCCCTCGTCCCAGCGTGGGCGGGTGCTGGGGCTGTGGAGTTCCTGCTATGCCTTCGGCGGCCTGGTGGCCTCGCCGTTCGCCGGCTGGTGGGCCTACACCCTGATCGGCACCTGGCATGCCGCGTTCTTCTCCAGCGCCGCCGTGGTGGCGGTCGTGGCGGTGCTGTTCTTCCTGTTCCAGCGCAACAAGCCCGAAGACGTCGGCCTGCCCGCGGTGGAGCCGGAGCCGGAAAGCATGGTGCCGGGCTCGAACCTGTGCAGCATCTGGGCGCCGCTGCGCGAGATCCTGCGCAACCGCACGGTGCTGACCCTGGGCCTGGCCTACTTCCTGTTGAAACCGGCGCGCTACGCCATCCTGCTTTGGGGGCCGGTGATCGTCTTCGAACAGATGCCGTCGGTGGGCAAGGTTGGTGCGGCGATCATTCCCACGGCCTTTGAACTGGCCGGGCTGCTCGGCCCGATCATGATTGGCCTTGCATCCGACAAGCTGTTCGGTGCCCGGCGCATGCCGGCCTGCGTGATCAGCCTGGTGGTGCTGACCGTCGTGCTGGCCTTGTTCATGGGGGCGATGCAAAGCGGCAGCGTGGTGCTGGTGGTGGCTTTGTTGTTCGTCATGGGCCTGACCTTGTACGGGCCAGACTCGATGATCAGCGGCGCGGCCGCTATCGACTTCGGCACCGCCAAGGCCGGTGCCACGGCGGCCGGCTTCGTCAACGGCTGCGGGTCGGTGGGCGCGATCCTGGGCGGGCTGCTGCCGGGGTATTTCGACGGTGTCACCGTGTTCATCGTCTTTGCCGGCTGCGCCCTGTTCTCGGCGCTGGTGCTGGTGCCGCACTGGAACAGCCGGCCGGCCACGGCTGAGCATACCCCGGCCGTTGCACCGAATACCGCCATGGCGATCAAACCACTGCGTACTTGAATCAAGCGAAGGAAACCGACCATGAGACCCTTCTGGCTGCAACAGGTGCTGGACCAGGAAGTCGCGCACCCATGCCCACCTTTGGCCGCAGACAGCCGCTGTGACGTGTGCATCGTCGGCGGTGGCTACACCGGTCTTTGGACCGCGCTGATGCTCAAGGCGCAGAACCCCGGGCTGGATGTGCTGCTGATCGAGGCCGACATCTGTGGTGCCGGCGCCAGTGGCCGCAATGGCGGTTGTGCGTTGTCGTGGTCGGCCAAGTACTTCACCCTCGAGCGGCTGTTCGGCCTGCAGGAGGCGGTGCGCCTGGTCAAGGCGTCGGAGCAGAGCATTCATGCCATCGGTGATTTTTGTCGCGCCCATGGCATCGACGCCGACTACCGCCTGGACGGCACCCTCTACACGGCCACCAACCGTGCCCAGATGGGCGCCACCGACGGTGTGATCGCGGCCCTGGAGCGCCAGCGCATCAACTCCTTCCGGCGCTTGCCGGTGGAGCAGGTGCAGCGCCTGGCGGGTTCGAGCAAGCACCTGGAGGGCTGGTTCTCGCCGGCAGCGGCCACGGTGCAGCCCGGCAAGCTGGTGCGCGGCCTGCGCCGGGTCGCCCTGGAAAAAGGTGTGAGAATCCATGAAGGCACAGCCATGACCGGCCTGCAGCACGGGCCGCAAGCGGTGGTGCAAACCCCTGGCGGCAACATTCGCGCCGATCGCGTGGTGCTGGGCCTCAATGCCTGGATGGCCCGGGCCTTCCCGCAGTTCGAACGTAGTGTGGCGATCGTCTCCAGCGACATGATCATCACCGAGCCGAGGCCGGAACTGATGCGCCAGATCGGCCTGACCAACGGCATCAGCGTGCTGGACTCGCGGATCTTCGTGCATTACTACCACAACACCAGCGATGGCCGGCTGATGCTTGGCAAGGGGGGCAACACCTTTGCCTATGGCGGCCGGATGCTGCCGGTGTTCGACCAGCCGTCGCCCTACGCGGCGCTGTTGCGGCGCAGCCTGGGCGAGTTCTTCCCGGCCTTTGCCCAGGTGCCGGTGGCGGCTACCTGGAACGGCCCGTCGGACCGCTCGGTGACCGGCTTGCCGTTCTTCGGTCGCCTGGGCGAGCAGGGCAATGTGTTCTATGGCTTGGGCTACTCGGGCAGCGGCGTCGGGCCTTGCCATATGGGCGGGCAGATCCTCTCGTCGCTGGCCCTGGGGCTGGATAACGAATGGACCCGTTCGCCGCTGGTCAATGGCCCGCTGGGTTATTTTCCGCCCGAACCGATCCGCTACCTGGGCTCGTTGATGGTGCGCAACGCCATCCGTCGCAAGGAGAAGGCCGAAGACCATGGCCACCGGCCACGCCGCCTGGATGTGCGGTTGGCCCGCTTCGCTGCGGCGGCAGGCAAGGCCGACAAGGCCTGAGCAGTTTTTTTGTCGATTGCCGGAACGAGGATGTATAAAATGCTCCCACTTTGCCGGTCGCTACCTGAACCGGCGCTTGAAACAAGAGAGTCGAGATGGGCGCACAGTGGAAAGCCAAGCATAGAGAAGCAGCAGCCAACGCCAAGGGCAAGATCATGGGCAAGTTGGCCAAGGAGATCCAGATCGCCGCGAAATCCGGCGCCGACCCGGACATGAACCCACGCCTGCGCCTGGCGATCGAGCAGGCCAAGAAGGCCTCGATGACCCGCGAGACGCTGGAGCGCGCCATTCGCAAGGGCGCAGGTCTGGACGGCGATGCCGTGCAGTACCACGCCGTGGCCTACGAAGGCTTCGCCCCGCACCAGGTGCCGCTGATCGTCGAGTGCCTGACCGACAACGTCAACCGCACGGTGGCGGCCATTCGCGTCCTGTTCCGCAAGGGCCAACTGGGCGCTTCGGGCTCGGTGGCCTGGGACTTCAACCACGTCGGCCTGATCGAAGCCAGCCCGGCCAGCGCGGATGCCGACCCGGAAATGGCCGCGATCGAAGCCGGTGCCCAGGACTTCGAAGAAGGTGAAGAAGAGGGCGCGACCCTGTTCATCACCGACACCACCGACCTGGACACCGTGCAGAAAGCCCTGCCGGAACAGGGGTTCAACGTCATTTCGGCGAAAATCGGCTACACTCCGAAAAACCCGGTGAGCGCGGCGAGCCTGAGCGCCGAGGCACTGGCTGAAGTCGAGGCCTTCCTCGAGGCGATCGATGACAACGATGACGTGCAGAACGTCTACGTTGGCCTGACTGCCTGATTACAGCTTCAAGCTCCAGTCGCGGGGCAAGCCCGCTCCTACCTCGGTGTAGGAGCGGGCTTGCCCCGCGATGCTTTTAACCCTGCATTTCTGCACATCTGATAAGACTTAAGTCAAATGGCAGCCCGGCCCCACGGGTCCATACTCGATATTCGCCCTTTTTAAAAACAACAAACCCAGGGTTCAGTATCGATGACTTACCAGCACAGCTACGCCCGCTCCATTGCCGATCCCGCTGCTTTCTGGGCCGAACAGGCCAATGACCTCGCCTGGTATCGAAAGCCCCTGCAGACCCTCACCGAAAACCCTGACGGCACCCACCAGTGGTTTGCCGACGGCCGCCTGAACAGTTGCTACCTGGCCCTGGATTATCAGATCGAGCAGGGCCGTGGCGAGCAGACGGCGCTGATCTACGACTCACCGGTCACCGGTAGCCAGCAGCGTTTCACCTACGCGCAATTGCGCGATGAAGTCGCGCGCCTGGCCGGGCTGCTGCGCTCGCTGGGCGTCGGCAAGGGCGACGGCGTGATCATCTACATGCCCATGATGCCCCAGGCGGCCATGGCCATGCTGGCTTGTGCGCGTATCGGCGCTGTGCATTCGGTGGTGTTCGGTGGCTTTGCCGCCAACGAGTTGGCGCTGCGTATCGACGATGCCAGGCCGTCGGTGTTGCTGACCGCGTCCTGTGGCCTGGAGTTCGACCGGGTCATCGAGTACAAGCCGCTGGTCGACCGCGCCCTGGACCTGGCCCGTCATCAGCCGCGCAATGTCCTGGTGCTGCAACGTCCGCAAGTGCGGGCGAGCATGGTCGAAGGCCGCGACCTGGACTGGCATGCCGCCGTGGCCGGGGCAGCTCCGGTGGCGCCGGTTGAACTGGATGCCGCCGACCCGCTGTACATCATGTACACCTCCGGTACCACCGGCAAACCCAAGGGGATCGTCCGCGAAAACGGCGGCAACGCCGTGGCCTTGCGCTTTGCCATGCGCCATATCTATGGCATGCAGGCCGGTGATACCTGGTGGGGGATTTCCGATGTCGGCTGGGTGGTCGGTCATTCCCTGATCGTCTACGGGCCGTTGATGAACGGTTGCACCACGGTGTTCTACGAAGGCAAGCCGATCCGCACCCCGGATGCCGGCGCCTACTGGCGGGTGGTCGAGCAGTACCGGGTAAATGGCCTGTTCTGCGCACCAACCGCCATGCGCGCGATCCGCAAGGAAGACCCCGAGGGCGCCTTGATGCGCCGCTACGACCTGAGTTCCCTGCGCCAGCTGTTCCTGGCCGGCGAGAAGCTCGACTCCAGCACCCACCAGTGGCTGGAAGCGACCAGCGGCAAGCCGGTTCACGATCACTGGTGGCAAACCGAAACCGGCTGGCCGGTGACCGCACCCTGCGTAGGCCTGGACGGCAGCGCGGCGCGGCCGGGGTCGAGCAACCGGGCAGTGCCGGGTTATCACGTGCAGGTGCTGGATGATGACGGCCACCCGCTCGGCGCCAACCAGCAGGGGGCCATCGTCATTGCCCTGCCATTGCCGCCCGGCTGCAGCCAGACCCTCTGGGGCGATCACCAGCGCTACCTGGACGCTTACCTGACGACTTACCCGGGCTACTACCACACCGGTGACGGTGGCTACCTGGACGATGACGGTTTTGTCTACATCATGGGGCGCACCGATGATGTCATCAACGTCTCCGGTCATCGCCTGTCCACCGGCGAGATGGAAGACCTGGTCGCCCGTCACCCGGCCGTGGCTGAGTGTGCGGTGATCGGCGTGCATGACGATATCAAGGGCCAGGTGCCGCTTGCACTGGTGGTGCTCAAGGATGGCCAGGGGATCAGCCAGGCGGCCTTGCAGAGCGAGTTGGTGGCCAGCGTGCGTGAGCAGATCGGCGCCCTGGCGTGCTTCAACCAGGTGCGCCTGGTCAAGCGTCTGCCCAAGACCCGTTCGGGCAAGATCCTGCGAGCGGTGCTGCGCAAGATCGCCGACCAGCAGGCCTACACACCGCCTTCGACCCTGGACGATCCGGCGGTGCTGGGCGAAATCGAAGCGGTGCTGGCCAGCTTCGCCCGCGCCGGTTGAGCCACGCGGCCTGCCCGGCGCTCAGGCCGGGCAGGCCGCCGCGTGCGACTGCCTGAGCTGACCCAGGCGGCTGCGGGTGCGCGACAGGTCGGTGGCGCTGCCGGTGAGGCAGTCGTCGAGCGATGCGCTGCCAATCAGCACCAGGTGCTTGTCCTGGTCGTAGAGCACGTCGATCAGATTGATAAAGCGCTGCTGCGCGGCGATCGAGCACTCTTCCAGCCGGGGCAGGCGCTCGATGATCCAGTGATCGTAACGGCTGGCCAGTTCCAGGTAATCCATGACCGCCGTGGGTTGTTCGCAGATATCGGCAAAATCGAACCCGACCGTGCGCTGTTCGCTGAAGCGGGCCTGCAAAGGGTGCTTGCCCACGTGCAGGCTCAGGGTGCCGTTGCCGAACGCGGGCAGTTGCAAGTCGTGGCGCTGCTCGGGGCTGTCCGGCCAGAGGTAGTGCCCACGAGTGAAACGCTGCTGGCTCGTGGCCGTGGACAGGTGGCGATAGTCCTGGTCACCGCCGACTTCCAGCACCTGCATCTGTCGCTCGATCAGCTCGATCACCGGCTTGAAACGCTGGTGGTAGAGCGGATTGGGCAGCAGGCCCTCGGGGGCGTAGTTTGAGGTCACCAGCAGAAATACGCGCCGGGCGAACAAGGCCTGGAACAGGCGGGTGATCAACATCGCATCGCCGATGTCGTGCACATGGAATTCATCGAAACACAGCACCTGGCAGCCCTCGAGCAGTTCATCGAGGGTATGGGCCAGGGCATCGTCCTGATGACGATGATCGAACATGCCCCGGTGCAGGCGGGCGAAAAAGTCATGAAAGTGCACACGACGCTTGTGGGCCTGGGGCAGTGCCTGGAAAAAGCCGTCGAGCAACCAGCTCTTGCCGCGTCCGACCGCGCCATACAGGTACAGGCTGCGGGCCTGGCCGCTGTCGAGCCGGCCTGCCTGCGTGGCCAAGTGCTCGATCACCCGCAACTGGCCCTGGCTCAGGGTGTAGCCCTGGGCGGCGGCCTTGTGACGAAAATGCTGACGAACGGTAACGGCCAGGCCGCTGTGGTCTGGGCGCGCGCCGCCAAGACGGTGGCGCAAGGCATTCAGGGGGACGTGTATCCAGGCGGGCAGGGCAGGCAAACCGGGCTCCTCAAGGGCAACGGGACTCAAGGGCCAGCTTGAGCGAGCGCGGCTAATTTAACCAAAATGATCCCGTGCCGCCAGCGACGGGAACCTGTACCAGAGCTGTACATTCCCCACAGGCTGGCAGGTTTTATCGGCACTGCTACCCTCAAGCGCAGATCAATCCTCCATCGTAAGGAAGCGAAGGTGAAAGGATGCGCTCTGGCCGCACTGCTGGGCCCGGTCTTGATGACCCCGGCAATGGCCACCGATTTCATGGTTGAAGTCAAAGTGGAAGTCCAGCGCGGCTGTGTGCTGATCCACCCACCCCGTGACGCTGGTGCCCAGGCCCTGGGCGTGCTGGACTTCGGCGTCACCGCGCGCCTGGACGATCCCGCCGGGCCGCGCACCAGCGCGCTGCTTAGCCAGCGACCGCCACGCCTTGAATGCAACCCCGACACCAGCTACCGGGTGCAGGTCGATGGCGGCCAGCACGGTGGGGTGGGAGAGGTGCGCTACCTGACCAGCGCTCAGCCGTCGGCGCGGCCGATTCCCTATCGCCTGTACCAGGACCCGGCCTGGCGCCGGCCGTTGCCGGTCGATGTCGCCCAGTCGGCCCGGGTACCTTCCAGTGGCTCGGTGGAGCTACCGCTCTACGCCCGTATCGACCGGCTGGCCCAGGTGCCGGCGGTCGGCCGTTATTCGGACCTGCTCAAGGTCACCGTCATCTGGTGATGGCATCGCCTTGAGCCTGCTAAAGGAACTGGCAGCATGAAAAGCGTCCTGCTGTTGGGTATCGGCCCGTTGTTGCTGGTCAGCCCCGATGCCTTTGCCGCCATGAGCGGGCATATCCAGGCCCGCCTGGTGATCAGCGCGGCCTGCCAGATCAGTGGTGATCCGGGCTCGGCCATCGACAGCCCGGGAGCGGGGGTGCTGGACTTCGGCAGCCGCGGCCCGAGCTGGACCGACGCGCTGCACGCGCGTCTGGATGAAAGCACCGGTGACGGCACGCTGCAGGTGCGTTGCAACCCTTCGGTCCGCGCCTTCACCGTGAGCATCAATGGCGGCGCCAACGGCGACGGTGCCACGCGCCGGCTGAGCAATGGCCGCGAGTTGATCCCCTATCAATTGTCGGCCGATCCCTCGGGCAGTGCCCGCTATGGCATCGGCCAGCAACGCAACTTCTCCGTCAGTAGCGCAGCGCAGATTCCCATACCCATCTACGGGGCAGTGGTGGCCCACCCCAGGGCGCTGCCGGCCGGTATCTACCGCGACACCCTGATGGTGACCCTGGACTGGTAACACAAGGAGTGATTCATGCAGCCGTACATTTCCCGCTTCATCTACGCCGGCATCGGCCTGGCGCTGTGTGGCCAGGCCCAGGCCGCCACCGTGACCGGGCAGATCAATGCCAGCCTGACGCTGGTTGCCAGCTGCCAGGTCAATGGCGCGATCGGCAGCACCGGGGTGGATTTCGGTGCACTGGACTTTGGCAGCCAGGACGCGCTGTTCAGCCAGGCTGCGGGGCAGGTGCTCGGTGGCGGTGGCGGGGCCCTGAGTATCCTGTGCTCCAGCGGTACGGTGCCGGCCGTGAAGATCGGCGCCGGTACCCATGACAACCAGTCCGCCGGTGGTACTCGGGCGCTGGCCGACGGCTCCGGCAATTTCGTGCCGTATGACTTCTACACCGACGCCGGGCACACCCAGGTGCTGGCCATCAATGGCGTGATCACCCTGCCGACCAGCAGCGGGGTGGCACAGACCGTCAATCTCTACGGCCTGGCCAAGGGCAAGGTGGGGCTGCCGGCCGGGGTGTACAGCGATACGGTGGCGGTCGAGCTGAGTTTCTGACCCGTGCGAGCCGGGCTTTCGATGCTGCTGGCCGTGGTGGCCGGTGCTACGGCGCCGCCGCTGGATGCGGCCACCACCAGCACTTTCCAGGTCAGTGCCACGGTTGCGGCAGGCTGCCTGGTGGTGGGCGGGGTGAGCACCTACGGCAACCTGAATTTCGGCAGCCATTCGGCGCTGTTGACCGGCAACGTCAGCACCGCGCTGGGCGGCACCACCGTGACCTTGCAATGCACCCCGGGGGTGAGCCTGAACATGCGTCTGAATGGCGGCCAGAACAGTGCTGCCGGTATGCGCAACCTCAAGCGCAGCAGCGGCACCTCGCAGGTGGCCTATCAACTGTTTGGCGATGCCGGCCTGACCCAGGTGCTGGGCATCGACCAGAGCGTGGCGGTGACCTACAGCGATGCCACGGCCATCAAGCTGCCGGTCTACGCCCGTGCGCAATTGACCGGCAACCTGCCCGCCGGCAGCTACACCGACGTGGTGCAGGTGGTACTGAGTTTCTGAAGGGCAATCAATGGAATTTTCGACCATAAGGACATTCGTGATGGGCACAGGCGCTGGCCGTAAGGGCGCACGCTTCAACCTCCTGGCCTGTGTGCTTGCCCTGTTTGGCAGTGCAAGCACACAGGCCGCCACCTCGGTGCTGATCTGGCCGATCGACCCGGTGCTGGAGGCCGACCAGAAGGCAGGCGCCTTGTGGTTGGAAAACCGCGGCACGACGCCGGCCAACCTGCAGGTACGGGTGTTCGCCTGGCGCCAGGGCGACTTCGACGACCAGTACCAGGCCCAGCGCGAGATCGTCGGCAGCCCGCCGGTGGCCAACATCGCCCCGGGGCAGAAGCAACTGATCCGACTGACCCGCACTGGCGCTTCGCCGGTGGGCCAGGAGCAGGCCTACCGGATCATCATCGACGAGATTCCCCAGGCGCTGCCGCCCGCTGGCGACGCGGACACGCCACAAGCGGCGATCCGCTTCCAGATGCGTTACTCGGTGCCCTTGTTCGTCTATGGCCAGGGCCTGTGGGGCAAGCCGGATGCCAGTGGCCAGCGCGATCCGGGCGGGGTAGGCAAGCCCGCGCTGAGCTGGCGCCCGGTGTCGGTGCAGGGGCGCCCCTACGTCGAGATCCGCAACACGGGGCCGGTGCATGCGCGCCTGACCGATGTGGTGCTGCAACAGGGCGGGCAGCACAAGCCGCTGGTCGAAGGCCTGCTCGGCTACGTATTGCCGGGCGCCAGCATGCGCTGGCCAGTGCCGCAAGCGCTGACCGCCGCGACGGTGTTCAAGGGCCGGGTCAACGGCCAGGAGGCGGCACAGACCCTGAGCCAGGGGCAATGATGCGACGCTGAGGATGCAGCGACAGGGGCCAGGGAGGACCCGGTGATGGTGGGATACGGTGGGTGAACAAGGCTCGGGGCTACCCCGGCGCGCTGGCGCTGACGGCGTGTGCGCTGCTGGCGCTGGACGCAGGCCCGCTGCTTGCCGGGCAACTGCCGCCTGCGCCCACACGCCTGGAAGCGGTCGGCGACGCCCAGCTGTACCTGGAACTGGTGGTCAATCAGATGAGCAGCCCTGAGCCGGTGCCGGTGCAGCAACGGGCCGGGCGGCTGTTCATGGCCACCGCGGACCTGGTGGCGGCGGGCGTCCAGGTGCCGGGGCTGACGGCCGGCGAGGTGGCGCTGGACACGGTGCCCGGGCTGCACAGTGACTATGACAGCCAGGGCCAGCGCCTGCTGCTGCAGGTGCCCGCTGCCTGGCTGCCGAGCCAGCGCATCGGCGATGCCCGACTGTACCCGGCCAGCGACGCACGCAGCAGCTTCGGCGCGCTGCTGAACTACGACCTGTACCTGAACGACACCGACGATGGCGGCACTTACCTCGCCGCCTGGAACGAACTGCGCCTGTTCGACAGCTGGGGTACGCTGTCGACCACCGGGCAATGGCGCCAGGCCCTGGGCAGCAACGGGTTCGACGACAGCCAGGAGGGCTTTCGCCGCTACGACACCACCTGGCGCTACACCGACGAAACACGGCTGCTGACCCTGGAAGTCGGTGATGTACTCAGCGGCGCCTTGCCCTGGACCGGCTCGGTGCGCCTGGGCGGCGTGCAGCTGTCGCGGGATTTTGCCGTACGCCCTGACCTGGTCACTTACCCGCTGCCGGCCTTTGCCGGTGAAGCGGCGGTGCCGTCGTCGCTGGACCTGTTCATCAACGGCTACAAGAGCGCCAGTGCCGATCTGCAGCCTGGCCCCTACACCCTGACCAACATCCCGTTCATCAACGGTGCCGGTGAAGCGGTAGTGGTGACCACCGACGCCCTGGGCCGGCAGGTGTCCACCACCTTGCCGTTCTATGTGACCAGCAACCTGCTGCAAAAGGGCCTGAGCGACTTTTCCCTGGCCGCCGGCAGCCTGCGCCGCGACTATGCCTTGCGCGACTTCGCCTACGGGCCGGGGGTGGCCAGCGCCAGCCTGCGTCATGGCCTGAGCGACCGTTTCACCCTCGAAAGCCACGCCGAGGCCGCCGAGTCGCTGAGCCTGGGCGGCCTCGGCGGTAACCTGCAGGTGGGCAACTGGGGCGTGGTCAATGCCGCGGTCAGCCAGAGCCGTTTCGACAGCCGCAGCGGCCAGCAACTGAGCCTGGGCTACCAGTACAACAGCCCGCGCCTGGGCTTCAATTACCAGCGCCTGCAACGGCATGGCGATTACGCCGACCTGTCGCTGGTCGACAGCCCCTACACACGCCTGAGCCAGCGCAGCGAGCAGCTCACCCTGAGCCTGAACCTGGACCGCTACGGCAGCCTCGGCGCCGGTTATTTCGACGTACGTGCCGGCGACGACAGCCGCACCCGCCTGCTCAACCTGAGCTGGAGCAAGCCGTTGTGGGGAAACAGCAGCCTGTACCTGTCGGCCAACCGCGAGATTGGCGACCGCCAGTGGGCGCTGCAGGCGCAGCTGGTGATGCCGTTCGACCTGTACGGCACCTTGAGCCTGGGCCTGGAGCGCAACCCGCAGGGCGAGCACCTGCAGCGGGTCAATTACAGCCGCGCCGTGCCGGTGCAGGGGGGCGCGGGTTTCAATCTTGGCTATGCCGATGGCGACCGGGAGGCCTATCGCCAGGCCGACCTGACCTGGCGCCTGCAGGCCGTGCAATTGCAGGTCGGCGCCTATGGCAGCCGCGACGACACCACGCGCTGGGCCGATGCCAGCGGCTCGTTGGTGTGGATGGACGCCGGGGTGTTCGCCGCCAACCGTATCGATGATGCCTTCGTGGTGGTCAGCACCGACGGTTTTGCCGATGTACCGGTGCGCTACGAAAACCAGCTGGTCGGTCGCACCGACCGCAACGGCCACCTGTTGGTGCCCTGGAGCAGCGGCTACTACCGGGGCAAGTACGAGATCGACCCGATGGAGCTGCCCAGTACCGTACAGGTGCCTGAGGTCGAGCAGCGGGTGGCGGTGCGCCGTGGCACCGGTTATTTGCTGGAATTTCCACTGCGCACCGTGGTGGCGGCCAGCCTGCACCTGGTCGATAGCGCGCAGCGAGACCTGCCCCTGGGCAGCCAGGTGCTGCACGAGCAAAGCGGCAAGCGCACGGTGGTGGGCTGGGACGGGCTGGTGTACCTGGAGGGGCTGGCCGAGCACAACAGCCTGGTGGTGGAGCCGGTTGGCGGTGGTCGTTGCCGGGTGAGTTTCAGTGTCGAAGGCGATCAGGCCCAGGTGCCGCTGATCGGGCCGCTGGTGTGCCAATGAAGCGTGGGTGGGCAAGCCTGATGCTGCTGGCCTGTGCCCAGGCGCAGGCATTGTGTGACGTGGTGAGTACGACGCCTGCCAGCTTCGGCTCGGTCAGCTCGACCCTGGTCAATACCGTGGTGCAATCGGCTTCCACCGGCAATGCCGGGCTGCGTTGCACGGGGTCGCTGGTGAGCCTGCTGGCCGCCGATGACCACTTCTATGCGACTTTCACGCCCACCGGTGGCACCACCGGGCTGGTCGGGCCCACCGGCGATGTCATCAACTACACCTTGTATGCCAACAACACCAGCAACTTTGCCATCGCCCGCAGCACCCGCTACGACTTTGCCCGCAACGGCATCATCGACGCCCTGGGGCTGCTCAACGGCACGACGCCCAAGACCGTGCCGATCTACCTGAAGACCCAGATCGGCAGCACGGTCGCGGCCGGGCTCTACCAGGAAACCTTCAGTGTGGAATGGGACATCAACTACTGTTACGGCATTGGCGTGGGCAACCTCTGCCTGGGCCGCCAGGTGCTGAAGCAGAGCACCAGCCTGACCGTCAGCCTGACCGTCACCAACGACTGCCAGATCACCAGCCCCAACATCAGTTTCGGCAGCGCACCGGTGGTTGGCGGTTTCAGCACGGTCAACAGCAATGTCAACATCGCCTGCACCAAGGGCAGCAACTACACCGTGGGCCTGGACGACGGGCAGAATGGCGCGGGCGGGCGCCGGCGGATGAAGTCGGCGGCCAACAACTACCTTGCCTACGACATCTTCAAAAGTGCCGGCAACCTGCGCTGGGGCAAACTGAGCAGTGAGCGCCGGGCCAGCAGCGATGCCGACATCAACCCCGGCGCGGGGACCGGCAGCGGCAGCCAGGTGTTCAACTACAATGCCAGGGTCTACACCGACCAGGCCACGCCGCCGGCCGGTACCTACCTGGACAGCGTGATTCTCGACGTGCAGTTCTGAACCGGTGGGAGCGGGCTTGCCCCGCGATTGCGTGCTCCCTGTCACATCGCATCGCGGGGCAAGCCCGCTCCTACGGTCCCTCGTCTCAATCCCCGGCCTGGGCCTGCAGCACCAGTTGCCCCTCGACCTCCCTGGCCAGCCCGCTGGCCAGCAGCAGGGGCACCAGGCGCTTGTGCAACCCAGGCTCGACGAAGGCGCGCAGGGTGTCAAGGTCGAGCGCGCCCAGTGGCGGCAGTTCGGCCTTGGTGTACGACAGCCAGGCCTTCTTCAGGACCATCAGCACGTCACTGCCCGAGGTGGTGGCAAAGCGGCGATGCAATGGCTGACCATCCAGCACGAAGGTGTGGGCATGCTCATAGCCCGACTCATCGCCTGCACTGGCCAGGCAGCGGCTGCAACGGCAGGGGCCGTCGCCGAAGGCCTTGTCCAGGTAGGTGTTGAAATCCACCACGGGCTTGAGGCCCAGGCGCTTGTCGACTTCGAACAGGTCGGAGGTCAGGTGTTGTTCAGCGGTCAATGTCTTTTCCTGATTGATCATGGCGGTCGCGCACAATACCCTAGGCGCCCGCGCGCGTCAGCAGACGCCGATCTATCCGCCGTTGGAGTTCAAGCATGTACGACTACACAGCCACCGTCACCGTCAGCAACGAATCACGCAGTGATGTCGAGGCCGCTGAGAACGTTGGTATCCGCGTCGGTCTGGAGGCAGTCACCGAGACATTGAAGAAGGTCCACTTCGTCGGCACCCTGGCCGCGCCTGAGGGAGCCACGCATATCTGTGTGACCCTGGAGAATGGCCTGACTTACTACGGCCCGATCGTCAATGGCCACGCCGAACTCGAAGGCGGCTGGATTGCCTTCGAGAGTGACATGCTCACGCCCAAGGAACTGGGTCTGTAATAAGCGCCTGCCCCTTCAGGCCAGCACGGCGGACCACAGCAGCCCGGCCAGGTACAAGGCCACGCCGAACACGCTGTGGGCCAGCAGACTGCGGGCCCGGGCGGCCGCGGGGTTCGGCGTCTTCGAGGCGAAGAAGCCGGCGCCCATGCCCGGCTGCATGACCAGGAAGGGCGCCAGTACCGTGGCCACGCCCAGCGCCAGCGCCGGCAACAAGGTCGGCTGGTGCACCCATTGCACACCGTTCAACGCCAGCAGCAGCGCGGCGAAGCCGATGCCGATCAGGTAGTGGGTAGACCAGCCCAGGATCCGTTCTGCCGGCAGGGCCTGGGCCTTGGCGATGCTGGCGTGGAAGAACTGCCCCCGGGGCATGTACCCCACCCAGCGGCCGACCAGGGCCCAGTTCGGCCCGGGCATCCCCAGCACACGCTGCTGGAACAACGCCCACAGGTCAGCCAGGGCGGTGGCCGTAAGGCCGATCAATACGGCCAGGACGAGTCCTTCAAGCATGGGGCATCTCCTTGCATAACATTCAATGGATTGAATGACAGGCCAATGCTACCCAATATGCCCCGGCATCTGCAGCATTCAGCAGTCAGGCCAGGGACGCCAGGCACTGCTCAAGGATGTCCAGGCCCTCGTTCAGCACCTCAGGCTCGATGGTCAGCGGCGCCAGCAGACGCACAATGTGCCGTGCCTTGCCGCTGGGCATCAGCAACAGGCCGGCCGCCCGGGCCGCTTCCAGCAACTGCGCCAGTTGCGCCGTTGCCGGTGCGCCCTTGGCATCGACCAGTTCGATGCCGCGCATCGCACCCAGGCCGGTCAGACGGCCCAGGTAGGGCGAGACGTTCTGCGTCTGCCAGCGCTGGTAGCGGCTGACAATCGCATGTTCCTGCAACTCACCCCAGGTGGCCAGGTTGGCGTCGGTCATCTGCTCCAGGGTCGCCAGGGCCGCCGCACAGGCCATGGGGTTGCCCGAATAGGTGCCGCCCAGGCCGCCCTTGGGCAGGCTGTCGAGCAGGTCCTTGCGGCCGACCACCGCACCCAGCGGCATGCCGCCGGCAATACTCTTGGCCATCAGCAGCAGGTCCGGCTCGATGCCCAGGCGCGGGAAGGCGAAGCGCTGGCCGGTGCGGCCGAAGCCGGACTGGATCTCGTCGGCGATGATCAGGATCCCGTGGCTGTCGCAGAAACGGCGCAGTGCCTGGGCAAAGGCCGGGTCCATGGCCAGGAAGCCCCCTTCGCCCTGGACTGGTTCGAAGATCACCGCGGCCACTTCATTCACGTCGATCTCGACACTGAACAAGCGTTCCAGGGCCTGTAGCGCCTGCTCGCCGGTGATGCCGGTGTCGGCGCTGGGGAACGGCAGGTGATAGACCGGTCCGGGCAGCACACCGACCCGCTGCTTGTAGGGCGCGACCTTGCCATTGAGGTTGAGGGTCGCCAGGGTGCGGCCATGAAAACCACCGTCAAAGGCGATGATCGCGGTCCTGCCGGTGGCGCCGCGGGCAATCTTCAGGGCGTTTTCGGCAGCCTCCGCGCCGCTGTTGGTCAGCATGCCGCTGAGCGGGTAGGACACTGGAACGAAGTCGGCCAGGCGCTTCATCAGGGAGAGGTAAGGCTCATGCCCGGCGGCATTGAAGGCGTAGTGGGTCAGGCGCGTCGCCTGCTGTTGAATGGCGGCGACAATCGCCGGATTGCAATGGCCCAGGTTGAGCACGCCAATACCGCCGACAAAATCAATATAACGTTTGCCGTGGGTATCCCAGACTTCTGCGTTCTTGCCGTGGGAAAGTGTAATCGGGTGTACGACGGAGATGGACTGGCTGATATGTTCGTGGCTCATGTGCACGCGCTCTTTGGCAAGTTATGCGCGTATCTAAGCGAGACAGACTACGTGAACACAAACGAATTAAAGGATTGCAGTCATTCCGTGAAATCATGAAGTTGTGCCTGCATCGCTACCCGCTCGCGTATCCATTGAACAAAGGCGTGCACCTTGGGCACCTCGGCGGCATGTTCGGCGTGGGCAATGAAATGCGAGCCTTCGCTGCCCTTGGCATGGGGCCAGGCGACCACCAGCTTGCCTTCGGCCAGCTCCTCGGCCACCAGGTAGTGCGGGATCAGGGCGATGCCACAGCCGGCCTGGGCGGCACGAATGCACATGGAGAAGGTGTCGAAGCGCGGGCCGTGGTAACTGTTCTGGCTGTGCAGGCCCAGGTCCTGGAACCAGTCGTGCCAGGCTTCCGGGCGCGAGGTGCACTGCAGCAGGCGCTGGCCGGTGAGGGCGCAGGCTCCGTCGAAGCGGTGCAGCGCCAGCAGCTGCGGCGAGCACACCGGCACCACGTTCTCGTTGAACAGCTCGATGCAGGTGGCGCCCGGCCAGGTGCCCTGGCCGAAGAAAAAGGCGATGTCGGCCTTGGCCTGGATCAGGTCGAAGGGCTCCAGGTCGTTGCGCACATCCAGGTGGATGCGCGGATGGCGCTCGCCGAAGCCCTTGAGATTGGGCACCAGCCAGCGCTCTCCGAAGGTCGGCTGGGTGGCGATGCGCAGCACCTCGGTTTCGCCGCCGTAGCTGAGGATGTAGCGGCTGGACATGTCCAGTTGGACCAGGATCTTGTTCACCTCGGCCAGGTACAGGGCGCCGGCCGGGGTCAGGTGCAGGCGTCGGCGAATGCGCTGGAACAGTGGATGGCTGAGCATGTCCTCGAGCTGGGCGACCTGCTTGCTCACTGCGCTCTGGGTCAGGTGCAGCTCTTGCGCGGCGCGGGTGAAGCTCAGGTGCCGGGCGGCGGCTTCAAAGCACTGCAAGGCGGTGGTGGACGGCATCAGGCGTTTGGACATGGGGACGATCCGGCGAAAAAGGCGTGAGGTCATTCCGAAACGGAATCATGTGTTTCTAAAAGGTCGTTTGTGGCGGTCGGCCCTCAAGATTAATACTGATCTGCATCAAGGATTTCAACCGGAATTCGCAGTAGCCAATCTCCATTCGTCAGTGCAACTAACTGAGCGATAACTACTGCCCGAAAGTTTAATTATCGATGAATGGGAGTATCTGTAATTCGGCTTGGGACGGGCCCGTTGAGAACAACAAGCGTCACCACCTTTTAACTATTTCTGCTCTAACCCTGTCGGCTGCGCGTGCTGTGCAGCGACATACCCAATTGAGGGTTGAACATGGCATCGCTACAACAAAACAAACAGCGTTCGCTGCAGCACGGTCTGACATCGCGCCAGGTGTCGATGATTTCGATTGCCGGGATCATCGGTGCGGGACTTTTCATCGGTTCTTCCACCGCCATCGCCACCGCAGGCCCGGCCATTCTCATTTCCTACGCCATGACCGGCCTGCTGGTGCTGCTGGTCATGCGCATGCTCGGTGAAATGGCCATCGCCAACCCGGACAGCGGCTCGTTCTCCACCTATGCCAGCCAGGCCATCGGTCCCTGGGCCGGGTTTACCATCGGCTGGCTGTACTGGTGGTTCTGGGTGCTGATCATTCCGGTGGAAGCCATTGCCGGGGCTGACATCCTCCACGCCTATTTCCCCGCGGTGCCATCCTGGCTGTTCGCCTTCCTGATCATGGTCGTGCTGTCGGGCACCAACCTGATCAGCGTGAAGAACTTCGGTGAGTTCGAGTACTGGTTCGCCCTGATCAAGGTGGTGGCGATCCTGGCCTTTATCGTGGTCTGCAGCCTGGCGGTGTTCGGCGTCTGGCCGCTGGCGCAAGAGGCCTCCGGGGTCGGCCAGCTGTGGGCCAATGGCGGCTTCATGCCCAATGGCTTCGGGGCGGTGCTCGGTGGCGTGCTGGTGACCATCTTCTCGTTCTTCGGTGCCGAGATCGTCACCATCGCCGCCGACGAAACCGCCAACCCCAAGGACAAGATCCGCAAGGCCACCAACCTTGTGGTCTACCGCATCGCCATCTTCTACATCGTGTCGATTTTCTTCATCGTCTCGCTGGTGGCCTGGAACGATCCGCAGCTCAAGGCGGTGGGTTCCTTCCAGCGCGTGCTGGAAGTGCTGAACGTGCCCGGGGCCAAGCTGCTGGTCGACCTGGTGGTGCTGGTGGCGGTCACCAGCTGCATGAACTCGGGCCTTTACACGGCCTCGCGGATGCTCTATTCGCTGGGCGCCCGGGGCGAGGCACTGCCGATGACCCGGCGCATTTCCGGCAATGGCGTGCCCACCGTGGCGGTGATCCTCTCGACGTTCGCCGGGTTCGCTGGCTGTCTGGTCAACTACGTGTTTCCCGGCAAGGTTTTCGGTTTCCTGCTCTCGACCACCGGTGCCATCGCCTTGCTGGTGTATCTGGTGATCGCTGTGTCGCAGCTGCGCATGCGCGCCAGGAACGAACGGGAAGGCACCGAGCTTGCGTTCAAGATGTGGCTGTTTCCCTGGCTGACCTGGCTGGTGATCGGTCTGATCGTTACGGTATTGGGCTACATGCTGATCAGTCCGGCCTACCGCTACGAAACCCTGATGACCGCTGGCGTGACCCTGGCGATCCTGCTGATCTCGCTGTGCCGGCGCAAGACAGCTGCCAGCACGCCGGCGGGCCAGCCGTCGCTATCGGGTAAAGGCGCCTAGCCTGCGGGGGTGCGCAGGATCAAGGTTCTTCACGGAGTCTTGGGGGTTGGTTGGGTTGTAGGGACTGCGAGCTTATCCATTTGATGCAGCGACGCTGCCGGCCCCTTCCGCCCTTACGGCGGCCTACTTTTTTCTTGGAAAAAGTAGGCAAAACCGCCTGCTCCTACATACGGCCCTACGCTGCGCTTCGGGTCCCTTCGCTCCGGCGTCTTCCGGGGCCACGCGGCCTACGACTTGCTTCGCCAAGTCTACGGCTCGCGTTCTTCGGCTACGCCGAAGGTGCTACGCACCGGCCCCTACAGACACCTCCACTTAGCCTCCTGAAGTCGCAAAGTTACGGGCGGCGCCTGGGCTGGCTTTATCTTCGAAAACCGATTGTGCAGCGGATAATCGCCACCGCAAGACAAGCTTCGCACGCGAAGCGAACACAGCGACTTGCAGTCGCTTTTGCTCTGGCTTTTGCTCTGGCTTTTGTTTTTGCTCTTCATACGCGCAGGTACAGACGCTGCAAACTGCGACTTCAGGAGGCCGAGTGGAGGCACCTGTAGGGGCCGGTGCGTAGCACCTTCGGCGTAGCCGAAGAACGCGAGCCGTAGACTTGCGTAGCAAGTCGTAGTGCCGCGTGGCCCCGGAAGGTGCCGTAGCGAGGGTACCCGGAGCGCAGCGCAGGGCCGTATGCAGGAGCGAGCGGTTTTGCCTACTTTTTCCAAGAAAAAAGTAGGCCGCCGTAAAGGCGGAAGGGGCCAGCAGCGTCGCTGCATTGAATGGATAAGCTCACAGTCTCAACACCCAACACCCAACACCCAACACCCAACACCCAACACCCAACACCCAACACCCAACACCCAACACCCAACACCCAACACCCATGACCTGTTCATGGGCTTTTGCGTCGTTCGGCGCTACTATCGGCAACGCTTTCCCACCAAGACAAACAATCAGGAAGCTTATGAACAATCAGCTGTTATCGGTTCAGGAACTGGCCGCACCCGAAGGCGTTTGCTACGGCTGCGGCTGCGCCCACGCCAGCGGCCTGCACGTGAAAAGCCATTGGGATGAAGACGGCACCCACCTGATCTGCCGGCATTCGCCCGACAGCACCTTCCTGGGCTGGCCGGGCCTGGTGTATGGCGGCCTGCTGGCGATGCTGGTCGACTGCCATTCCAACTGGACAGCCATGGCCTGGCATTACCGCGCCGAAGGACGCGAGCCGGGCAGCCTGCCGCGCATCGACTGCGTCACCGGGCACCTGGGCCTGACCTACCTCAAACCCACCCCCATGGGCGTCGAGCTGCTGCTCAAAGCCCGGGTAGAGGGTGAAGTAGGGCGCAAGACCCGGGTGATCTGCGAGGTCTGGGCCGGCGATGTACTGACCGTGAGCGCCGACTCGGTGTTCGTGCGGGTCGATACCGAAAAACTCAAGCACAAGGCCCACGGTCAGGCCTGAGGCGTCTCAGCGCAGGCTGCCGGCCATCTGTCCGAGCACATCGAGCACGGCGCTGGCCAGGTCCTTCGAGCGCTGGCCGTTCCAGCCGGTGCGCGGGTTGGGGGCGTCGTCGTGGTCCTTGAACGGCATTTCCAGGGTCAGCGACAGGCAGTCGTAGGCCTGGCCGACGCTGTTGGCGCCCAGGGTCAGGTTGGCCTGGCCGGGTGCCGAGCGCGGGTAGCCGTGCACTTGCTGGAAGTCGCGGGTGCGCTTGCACAGGTTGTCGCGGAAGGTTTGCTCCAGCGCTTCCAGACGCGGGCTGAAGCCGGGATTGCCCTCACAGCCGGCGGTGAAGACGTGGGGGATCTCCTCGTCACCGTGCGCGTCGAGGAACATGTCGACGCCGTGCTGCTTCATCTGCACCTGGGCGAACAGCACCTCGGGGCTTCTGTCGGTGCTTGCGTTCTGCCAGGCGCGGTTGAGGTCCTGGCCGGCGGCGTTGGTGCGCAGGTGGCCGCGAATGGCACCGTCAGGGTTCATGTTGGGAATCAGGTACAGGTCGGCGGCCTGCAGCAGCGCCTGCACGGTCGGGTCGTTGTGCTGCAGGCGATCGATTACGCCTTCCATGAACCATTCGGCCATGTGCTCGCCAGGGTGCTGCTGGGCAATGATCCAGATCTTGCGTTTGCCGGCGGCGCCATCGCCCACGCGCAGCAGCGGGATGTCGCGGCCTTCGACACTGCGCCCGGTGGCCAGCAGGGTGACGCCGGGCAGGCCGGCCGCGCGTTCGATCAGTTGATTGTGGCGGGTACGGCTATAGGGCTCGAAATAGGCGAACCACACCTGCGGCTGCTTGGCCTTGAGGCTGAAGCTCAGCGCCTTGCCGTCGAACTGGGTGGGTACCCGGAACCACTGTTGCTGATCATAGGAGGCCACCGCCTGGTAGCCGTTCCAGGCTTGGTTGTAGGACGACTGCCCGGCATTTTCCAGGACGAAGTGGTGTTCGTGTCCCTCGGTCAGGCCACTGACCTTGAAGTGGAACCACTGAAAGTGATCGCTGCGGGTATCAGGCCGGATTGCCAGGCGGGTACGGCTCGGGTCGCTGGCGTCGTTGATCAGGATATTGCCGGAATCGAAGTCGCAATCGATGTGCAGGGGGGACAGCGTCACAGTCATCACCAGGCTCCCGTAGAGTTGTTGTGAAGCTCACTCTACACGCCTGGCTCACGACCACAAACCGATTGCTGCCAATGCCGCCAGGCCCAGGCCGATGGCCACCGTGCAACCGCCCAGGGACAAGGCGGCACGCGGCTGGCGATACCAGGCATCGCGCCCCAGTTGCCGGGCCGGGGCGAGCAAGGTGCGCCAGCGCAACTCCACGGCATGGAAGGCTTCACGGTGCTCGGGGGCAGTATCCAGCCAGCGGCGAAAATCGATGCGCTCGCTGGCGGTGACCTGCGGGCTCTGCAGGCGTACGTACCATTGCCCGGCGATGCTTGCCAGCGCGTCGGGCTGCGGCTGCACGCTTTGCAGGGCCTGGTTCATGTGCCGCTCCACGGTCAGCGCGGACAGGCCCAGGCGCTCGGCGATGGCGGCAAATCCCAACTGGTCGAGGCGGCTGAGCAGGAAGACCTGCTGGACACGGCGAGGCAGCTTTTTCAACTGCTGCAGCTGGCTTGGGTCCGTCAGGTCGTGGGAATGGGGGTGATGCTCAAGGGGCAGCAACAGACGGGTCATGTACAAGCTCCTTGCTGGTTGGGGGAGGGGGCGTCCTCCATGACGCAGGCCTAGCTTATTCTTAACGAGATTGATTCTCAAGTGCTAATTCTGCAAAACGCGGTAACAACCTTCACCAGGCGATATTCATTTGCTATCATCGCGGCCATTCAAGCAACACCCGCCTTCATTAGCCTGAAGAGCCAAAAAAAAGACCCGGCGAAAAAGCCGGGTCAAAAACCGTGATTAGCCTGATGAGGAGATAATCTGAGAGTCCGACCTAAGGGCTTTCAGTTTATCCAACCAGTCTCGCGACCAGTTGTGAGCAATAATAATCGTTATCATTTGCAAGTCAAATGAATTTTCTGTCATTCCGTAAAAAACTTTTACCGAATGCACTCCCTCCTTCAATGAACGGCACCAACGCCGTCATTGCCTCGACCGCTCACGCTCACTTCCACTTTTGTTTCAAGACCGCAGGTGATCGCTTGGCTCGTGTTCGAGCAGGGTCCTGGCCATGTTGATCATGTGCACGACGGTCAGTGCCAGGTCCCGGGGCATGCCTTGCAGGCCATCGGCCGACTCGCAGGCGGTGGCCGCCGCACACCGTAGCACCTGGGTGGC
This sequence comes from Pseudomonas sp. NPDC090755, assembly GCF_044769005.1. NCBI lineage: Bacteria > Pseudomonadati > Pseudomonadota > Gammaproteobacteria > Pseudomonadales > Pseudomonadaceae > Pseudomonas > Pseudomonas sp. NPDC090755. The sequence continues at coordinate 96,404 of NZ_JBIVXC010000006.1, forward strand.
GCGCTCGGCGGCCTGGGCGCTGCTCAGGCTGCCATGGGGCACCATCCAGGGGGTGTCCGGGGGCAGGGCCGCCGGGACGGGATTGAGGTAGAAATCCAGGGCACGCCGGGCGGCGTCGCTGGTGCTCAGGGCTTCGCTGTCCAGGTCGAGGTCCATGTCGGGAAATGTCGGTTTCATTCGGCTACCTGCCATAGAGGGTGGGGAATCGGATGTCCGGGCTAACGATAATACGAAATGTAGTTGTCGCAGTTTTTTAAATACTACAATTTGTGTATTGAGCGTCCGGGAGCAGTCCGTATCGTGCCAGCGATGGATAAATGGACTGATCTGGTCAAGGCCAGGATGCGTGAACTGAAGGTCACGCAAGAAAATCTCGCCGAGCGCATCGGGGTCACCCAGGGCGCCGTTGGCCATTGGTTGCGCGAGGAGCGCGAGCCCAAGCTGCGGGTGCTCAACCAGATCCTGGTGGAGGTGGGGCTGCCGCCGCTGCAGATGGTGTTCCCGCTTCGTACAGCCGAAGACAATGGTGCTTACACGGTATCGGGCAATCCGACTACAGTGACTGGCGCTGATGGCCTACAGCACGATTTGTATTTTCGTTATCCCGTTCTGAGCTGGACAGCGCTGGACCTTGGTTCTGTGCCTGCGGACGCGGTGTACCAGTCAACCGATTACCAGGCCCGGGGGCCTGCCTTCTGGTTGCGGGTAGAGGGCGACGCGATGACCGCGCCAGTGGGCCTGAGCGTGCCGGAGGGCATGTTGGTCCTGGTGGACAGCAGCGTGGCCGCCGCACCGGGCAAGCTTGTGATCGTGCGGGTTTCGGCAAGCTCGGCGATGAGCTTTCGCCAGTTGATAGAAGAGGGTGGCCAGCGTTATCTCAAGCCGCTCAATCCGACGTACCCGAAAACCGTGTACACCGAGCAGAGCGAGGTGGTCGGGGTGGTGGTGCAGGCCCTGATGAAATTCTGATCTGCGGTGCCTGTATCGCCGGCTATGCCGGCGATACAGGCCAGTTGCCGCTACATGGGTAGCCGCTGCCGAGGAACGAGGCTGCGATCGACTGCGCATCAGTCGCAACACAGTCACCTCGTTGTACCTGGCGCACCGAGGTCGCCAGGTTTCACGGTCGCTTCGCGACCGATCGCAGCCTGGCGGCAGCGGCTACATCGTCACACACAGTTGCTCCCACATCGGGCCAGGCAGGCTGAAAACCCTGTGGGAGCCGGCGTAGCCGGCGATGGGCGGCAGAGGCCGCCCCGGTCGATCAGGCGTCGTCCAGCTCCACCAGCACCGCCCCTTCACTGACCATCTCGCCTTCCTGGCAGAACAGCGCCTTGACCGTACCGGCCTGGGACGCACGGATGCTGTGCTCCATCTTCATCGCCTCCAGCACCACCAGCGGCGTGCCGGCTTCCACCGCCTGGCCGACTTCCACCAGCACCCGCACGATGCTGCCGTTCATGGGCGCGCCCAGGCCGCCGTGATGGCTGTGGCTGGCGTCGGCCTCGGCAATCGGATCGTAAGGGGTCACCGCGTGCAGGTCGCCTTCCCATTGCAGGTACAGGGTGTCGCCACGGCGAATGGCCAGGTGCCGACGGCGCAGGCCGTCGTGCTCGGTCATCAACTGTTCGCCGTCGAGCTTCAGGGTCGGCGCCGCGCCTTGTACCAGGCTGATGGCCTGTGCCTGGCCATTGCAGTTCAGGTGCAGGCTGACCTGCGCCGGCACGCCCGCCCGGAAACCGTTGCTGGCTGCCCAGGGCGAATGGCGGTCATCGCTGCGCGGTTGCGCTGGCTGGCTCTGGATGAAGGCTTCACCCGCGGCCTGCCAGAAGTCGGCCGGCAGCGCCTCGCTGGCAGGCAGCAGCTGTTCCTGGTAGCGCGGGATGAAGCCGGTATCCAGTTCCGCCTCGGCAAAGGCCGGGTGGGCGAGGATGCGCCGCAGGAAGGCGATGTTGGTTTTCACCCCGCCGATGGCGAATTCATCGAGCATCGCCAGCAGGCGCAGGCGCGCCTGTTCGCGGTTCTGGCCCCAGGCGATCAGTTTGCCCAGCATCGGGTCGTAGAAGGGCGAGACGTTGTCGCCTTCGCTGACGCCGCTGTCGACCCGACGCCCTTCACCCGGGGCCGATTCGCGGTACAGCGCCAGGCGTCCGGTGGCCGGCAGGAAGTCGTTGGCCGGGTCTTCGGCGTACAGCCGCACTTCAATGGCATGACCGTCCAGCGGGACTTGATCCTGGCTGATCGGCAGCGGTTCGCCGCAGGCCACGCGGATCTGCCAGGCGACCAGGTCAAGGCCGGTGATGGCCTCGGTGACCGGGTGCTCGACCTGCAAGCGGGTGTTCATTTCCATGAAGAAGAATTCGCCGCGGGCATCGAGGAGGAACTCCACGGTGCCGGCGCCGACATAGCCGATGGCCTGGGCCGCCTTGACCGCCGCTTCGCCCATGGCCTGGCGCTGAGCGTGGCTCAGGCCCGGGGCCGGGGCTTCCTCGACCACCTTCTGGTGGCGACGCTGGATCGAGCAATCGCGCTCGTTGAGGTACAGGCAGTTGCCGTGCTGGTCGGCGAACACCTGGATCTCCACGTGGCGTGGCTTGAGCACGTACTTTTCCACCAGCATGCGCGAATCGCCGAACGACGATTGTGCCTCGCGCTGGGCCGAGGCCAGGGCTTCGGCCAGCTGGCTTTCGCTCTCGACCACCTTCATGCCCTTGCCGCCACCGCCGGCGGTGGCCTTGAGCAGCACCGGGTAGCCGATCTTCTCGGCGGCGGCGCGGAAGGTTTCCAGGTCCTGGGCTTCACCGTGATAGCCCGGCACCAGGGGCACGCCGGCTTGCTCCATGAGGGCCTTGGCGGCCGACTTGCTGCCCATGGCGTCGATGGCGCTGGCCGGTGGGCCGAGGAAGATCAGCCCGGCCTGCTCGATCGCGCGGGCAAAGCCTGCGTTCTCCGAGAGGAACCCGTAGCCCGGATGGATGGCCTGGGCGCCGCTGGCCTTGGCCGCGGCCAGCAGCTTGTCGATGTCCAGGTAGCTTTCGCTGGCCTTGGCGCCGCCAAGGTCGACACGGATATCGGCCTCGCGGCTGTGCCGGGCCTCACGGTCGATGGCGCTGTGCACGGCGACCGTGGTCAGGCCCAGGGCCTTGGCGGTGCGCATCACCCGGCAGGCGATCTCACCGCGGTTGGCGACCAGCAGGGTGGTCAACGGGGTGCGGCTCATGGGCGCGGCTCCTTGTTCGACGGTTCGGCCTGCCAGGCCGGGGTGCGTTTTTCCAGGAAGGCGCGCAAGCCTTCCTGGCCCTCGGGGCTGACCCGGATGCGGGCAATGGCGTTTTCGCAGTAGCGGCGCAGGGCCGGGGTCAGTTCGCCGTGGCCCACCTCGCGCAGCAGCTCCTTGCTGGCGCGCATGGCCTGGGGGCTGTTGAGCAGCAGGTTGTCGATCCACAGCTCGACCTGTCGTTCCAGTTCCGCCGCCGGGTAGGCTTCGGCCAGCAGGCCCAGTTCACGGGCCCGCTCGCCGCTGAAGCGCTCGGCGGTCAGGGCATAGCGGCGCGCGGCGCGCTCGCCCATGGCTTGCACCACGAACGGGCTGATCACTGCCGGGGCCAGGCCGATGCGCACTTCCGACAGGCACAGCTGCGCCTCCAGGCTGCCGATGGCCATGTCGCAGCAACTGATCAGGCCGAGCGCACCACCGAAGGCCGCACCCTGAACCACCGCCAGGGTCGGCACCTTGAGCTTGGCCAGGTTGTACATCAGCTCCGCCAGTTCGCGGGCGTCATCCAGGTTGGTGTTGTAGTCCAGGGCCGCCGACTGCTGCATCCAGGCAAGGTCCGCTCCGGCGCTGAAGTGCCGGCCGCGGCCGCGCAGCAGGACAAAGCGCAGGTCGGTGTCCGCGCCAAGCGCGTCGATGGCCAGGACCAGTTCGCGGATCATCTGCGCGTTGAAGGCGTTGTTCTTGTCTTCCCGGCTCAGCCACAGGGTGGCGAAACCACGGGGGTCCTTGATCAGTTCAAGGGTAGTGAAGTCGCTCATGGTCACATCCGGAAAATGCCGAAACGGCTCTGTTCGATCGGTGCGTTGAGGGCGGCGGACAGTGCCAGGCCAAGCACATCGCGGGTTTGCGCCGGGTCGATGACACCGTCGTCCCACAGGCGGGCGCTGGAATAGTAGGGGTGGCCCTGGTGTTCGTACTGGTCGAGGATCGGTTGCTTGAGGCGGGCCTCGTCCTCGGCACTGAACGGATGACCGCTACGCTCGCTCTGCTCGCGCTTGACCTGGGCCAGCACGCCGGCCGCCTGTTCGGCGCCCATCACGCCGATCCGGGCGTTGGGCCACATCCACAGGAAACGTGGGTCGTAGGCGCGACCGCACATGCCGTAGTTGCCGGCGCCGAAGCTGCCGCCGATGATCACGGTGAACTTCGGCACCTGGGCGCAGGCCACCGCGGTGACCAGCTTGGCGCCGTGCTTGGCGATGCCGCCCGCCTCGTACTTCTGGCCGACCATGAAGCCGGTGATGTTCTGCAGGAACAGCAAGGGGATGCCGCGCTGGCAGGCCAGTTCGATGAAGTGCGCGCCTTTTTGCGCAGCTTCGGCGAAGAGGATGCCATTGTTGGCCAGGATCGCGATCGGGTACCCGTGCAGGTGGGCGAAGCCACACACCAGGGTGGTGCCGAACAGCGCCTTGAACTCGTCGAAGATCGAACCGTCCACCAGGCGGGCGATCACCTCGCGCACGTCGAACGGTTGCTTGGCATCGGCCGGGACCACCCCGTACAGCTCCTGGGCGTCGTACAGCGGGGCAATCGGGGTGCGTTGCTGCAACGTGCCCTGTTTGTGCCAGTTGAGGTTGGCCACGCAGCGCCGGGCGATGGCCAGGGCGTGCTCGTCGTTGTCGGCGTAGTGGTCGGCGACGCCGCTGGTCTTGCAGTGCACGTCGGCACCGCCCAGGTCTTCGGCACTGACCACCTCACCGGTGGCGGCCTTTACCAGGGGTGGGCCTGCGAGAAAGATGGTTGCCTGCTGGCGAACCATGATGGCCTCGTCGGCCATGGCCGGCACATAGGCGCCGCCGGCGGTGCACGAGCCCATGACCACGGCGATCTGTGGAATCCCCAGGGCGCTCATGTTGGCCTGGTTGAAGAAGATCCGCCCGAAGTGCTCGCGGTCCGGGAACACTTCGTCCTGGCGCGGCAGGTTGGCGCCGCCGGAGTCCACCAGGTACAGGCAGGGCAGGCGGTTCTGCAGGGCGATGGCCTGGGCGCGCAGGTGCTTTTTCACCGTCAGCGGGTAGTAGGAGCCGCCTTTGACCGTGGCGTCGTTGGCCACGATCATGCATTCGACGCCTTCGACCCGGCCGATGCCGGCAATCACGCCGGCGGCCGGCACGTCTTCGCCATAGACTTCGTGGGCTGCCAGCTGGCCGATTTCCAGGAACGGCGAGCCTGGGTCGAGCAGGCGGTCGATACGCTCACGGGGCAGCAACTTGCCCCGCGAGGTGTGCCGCTCCTGGGCCTTGTGGCCGCCGCCCTGGTGGACCTTGGCCAGCAGGGTGCGCAGGCCCTGGACCTGTTCGAGCATGGCCGCGCTGTTCTGGGCGAACTCCGCCGAGCGCGGGTTGATCTGGGTGTGCAGGATAGCCATGGGCGCCTAGTCCTTGTGCTCAGCGGGTTTCGTTGAACAGTTCGCGGCCGATCAGCATCCGGCGGATTTCGCTGGTGCCGGCACCGATCTCGTAGAGTTTGGCGTCACGCAGCAGGCGACCGGCCGGGAACTCGTTGATGTAGCCGTTGCCACCGAGGATCTGGATCGCCTCCAGGGCCATCTGGGTCGCGCGTTCGGCGGTGTAGAGGATCACCCCGGCCGCATCCTTGCGCGTCGTTTCGGCGCGATCGCAGGCCTGGGCCACGGCATACAGGTAGGCGCGGCTGGCGTTGAGCTGGGTGTACATGTCGGCGATCTTGCCCTGGATCAGCTGGAACTCGCCGATGCTCTGGCCGAACTGCTTGCGGTCATGAATGTAGGGCACCACCAGGTCCATGCAGGCCTGCATGATCCCGGTCGGGCCGCCGGACAGCACCACGCGCTCGTAGTCCAGGCCGCTCATCAGCACCTTCACGCCGCCGTTGTGCGCACCCAGGATGTTTTCCTTCGGCACCTCGACGTTGTCGAAGAACAGCTCGCAGGTGTTGGAGCCGCGCATGCCCAGCTTGTCGAACTTGTTGCTGCGGCTGAAGCCTTTCCAGTCACGCTCGACGATGAAGGCGGTGATGCCGTGGGGACCCTTGTCCAGGTCGGTCTTGGCGTAGATCACATAGGTGTTGGCGTCCGGGCCGTTGGTGATCCAGGTCTTGCTGCCGTTGAGGACGAAATGATCACCGCGCTCCTCGGCGCGCAGCTTCATCGACACCACGTCGGAACCGGCGTTGGGTTCGCTCATGGCCAGGGCGCCGATGTGCTCGCCGCTGATCAGCTTGGGCAGGTACTTGGCTTTCTGCTCGGCGTTGCCGTTGCGGTTGATCTGGTTGACGCACAGATTGGAGTGGGCGCCGTAGGAGAGGGCGACCGAGGCCGAGCCGCGGCTGATTTCTTCCATGGCCACCACGTGAGCCAGGTAGCCGAGGCCCGAGCCGCCGTACTCTTCGCTGACGGTGATGCCGAGCAGGCCCATGTCACCGAACTTGCGCCACATGTCGGCGGGGAACAGGTTGTCCTGGTCGATCTGGGCGGCGCGGGGGGCCAGCTCGGCGGCGACGAAGGACTGGACCTGGTCGCGCAGCATGTCGATGGTTTCGCCCAGGGCGAAGTTCAGGGTCGGATAGCGCATGCGAGGCACCTTCTGTTGATTGTTCTTGGAGTTAAGTCGGTGTTGAGTCAATCGCGGGGCAAGCCCGCTCCTACAGGGTGGGAGCGGGCTTGCCCCGCGATTGGCCGTTGATCACCTTTACGTTAACGTAAACCTGCATGTGGCGACTGTCAATCGCATCATGACCTTTACGTTAACGTAAATATGAGCCACAGTAGGTGCCGCTTGAATCAGCTCCCAAAACAAACACAACAAGGGATCGCCATGAATCAACCGAGCTATACCCAGGGGCGTCAGGACAAGCCCTTGCTGGCCATGACTATTGGCCAGGCGTTCGACAACACCGTCTCGCGCTTTGCCGAGCGCGAGGCCCTGGTGGTGCGCCACCAGCAATTACGCTACAGCTGGCGTCAACTGTCCGACACCGTCGACCAGCACGCCCGGGCGCTGTTGGCCCTGGGGCTCAAGACCGGCGATCGCTTAGGCATCTGGGCACCCAACTGCGCACAGTGGTGCATTGCCCAGTTCGCCACGGCCAAGATCGGCGTGATCCTGGTCAACATCAACCCGGCCTACCGCACCAGCGAACTTGAGTATGTGCTCAAGCAGTCCGGTTGTCAGTGGCTGATCTGTGCCGGGGCCTTCAAGAGCTCCGACTACCACGCCATGCTGGCCGAGTTGCTGCCTGAGCTTGGCGACTACGCGCCTGGCCAGCTGCACAGCGAACGACTGCCCGAACTGCGCGGGCTGATCAGCCTGGACGCCGCGCCACCTACCGGTTTCCTGCCCTGGGATCAGCTGGCCGCACTGGCGCCGCAGGTCGCCCCGGCCGACTACCTGGCCCGCCAGCAGAGCCTGCAGTTCGATCAGCCGGTCAATATTCAGTACACCTCCGGCACCACCGGTTTTCCCAAGGGTGCCACCCTCAGCCACTACAACATCCTCAACAATGGCTACATGGTCGGTGAGAGCCTGGGCCTGACCGAGCAGGACCGCATGGTGATCCCGGTGCCCCTGTACCACTGCTTCGGCATGGTCATGGGTAACCTGGGCTGCGTGACCCATGGCACCACCATGATCTACCCCAACGATGCCTTCGACCCCGTGCTGACCCTGGGCACCGTCGCCCAGGAGCGGGCCACCGCGCTCTATGGTGTGCCGACCATGTTCATCGCCATGCTCGACCACCCCCAGCGTAGTGACTTCGACCTGTCCAGCCTGCGCACCGGCATCATGGCCGGGGCGACCTGCCCGATCGAGGTGATGCGCCGGGTGATCGACCAGATGCACATGAGCGAAGTGCAGATCGCCTACGGCATGACCGAAACCAGCCCGGTGTCCCTGCAGACCGGCCCCGACGATGACCTGGAACTGCGCGTGACCACGGTGGGGCGCACCCAGCCGCAACTGGAGAGCAAGATCGTCGACGAGCAGGGCTGCATCGTGCCGCGCGGGCAGATCGGCGAACTGTGCACCCGCGGCTACAGCGTGATGCTCGGCTATTGGGGCAACCCTGCGGCCACCAGCGAAGCCATCGACCCGGCGGGCTGGATGCACACCGGCGACCTTGCGACCATGAACGAGGCGGGCTATGTGTGCATCGCCGGGCGTAACAAGGACATGATCATTCGCGGGGGCGAGAACATCTATCCGCGTGAGCTGGAAGAGTTCTTCTTCACCCACCCGGCGGTGGCCGATGTGCAGGTGATCGGCATTCCTGACGACCGCTTTGGCGAGGAAATCGTCGCCTGGATCAAGTTCCATCCCGGCCACAGCGCCAGCGAGATCGAGCTGCAGCAGTGGTGCAAGAGCCGCATTGCCCACTTCAAGACCCCGCGTTACTTCCGCTTTGTCGACGAGTTTCCGATGACGGTGACCGGCAAGGTGCAGAAGTTCCGGATGCGCGAGATCAGTATCGAAGAGCTTTCCAACCGCTGATCCGCAGCGCGCGAATCGCTGGCTACGCCCGCTCCCACAAGGTTGGTGCAATTTCTGTGGGAGCCGGCGTAGCCGGCGATGGGCACAATGCGATAACTGAATAATCCTCTACGCTTTCACCGGGGGCTCGTCACTGGGCGGGTCGCCAACGGTGGGCGGCACTACCGGTTTGACCGGCATTTCATCAGGTTCTTCATCCGGCACCGCAGGCGGCAGTGTCGGGTCGTCGATATTCGGATCGGGCGTTTCTGCCGGGATGGGAATGTTCATGGCCTGACCTCGCTACGCTGGATGGCTGGGCACCATTGCTTTCGACTGCACACAGCACCCTTCGCTCATTTTTTTTTGAACCCCTGGCCGCTCATCCGTTCTGAACTTTTACGTCACCTCGTAACGGAGAAAGGATCGATGACCCGCGAAGAGCCCTTCGAAACCGACCGCACGACGCCGACAAACGATCATCCCGACCCGGCCATCAGCCTGTCCCAGGCCCTGCTGGAGCCCAGGATCGTGATCGAAAACACCCAGCCGCTGCTCGATGGCGGGCTGTTCGCGGTCAAGGCTACGGTGGGGGAGGCTGTGACGGTCAGCAGCAAGGTCTACGCCGATGGCCATGACACCCTGGCGGTGAGGCTCAACTGGCGCCAGGCCCATAGCCGGCGCTGGCACTGCGTGGCGATGCAGTTCGCCGGCAACGACCTGTGGCAGGCGTCGTTCACCGTCAACGAGCAGGGGCCGCACCTGTTCAGCATCGAGGCCTGGATCGACCCGTTCGCCACCTATTGCCATGACCTGGAGAAGACGTTCACCGCAGGCGTCGACGTGTCGCTGGAGCTGCGCGAAGGGCACCTGTTGATCGAGCAGAACATCGCCCGCAGTGACGGCCCCCTGCGTGACCAGCTGCGGGCCCTGCGTCGGCGCTTGCCCAAGCTGCCCGTCGAAGCGCAGGTCACCTTGCTGCTGCACCCCGACACGGCGCGGCTGATGGCCGAAGCTGACCTTCGCATGTACCTCAGCCGCAGCCCCGAGTACCCGCTGGAGGTGGAACGCCTGCAAGCGCGCTTTGCCAGCTGGTACGAGCTGTTTCCCCGTTCGATCACCGACGATCCCGAGCGCCATGGCACTTTCAACGATGTGCACCAACGCTTGCCGATGATCCGCGACATGGGCTTCGATGTCCTGTATTTCCCGCCCATCCATCCCATCGGCATGAGCTACCGCAAAGGCCGCAACAACGCCTTGCAGGCCGAACCCGGGGATCCCGGCAGCCCCTATGCCATTGGCAGTGAGGAAGGTGGCCATGAGGCGATCCATGCGCAGCTGGGCAGCCGCGAGGACTTTCGCCGGCTGGTGGCCGCGGCCGCCGAACATGGCCTGGAGATCGCCCTGGATTTTGCCATCCAGTGCTCCCAGGACCACCCCTGGCTCACGGAGCATCCGGGCTGGTTTTCGTGGCGGCCGGACGGCAGCATCCGCTATGCACAGAACCCGCCGAAAAAGTACCAGGACATCGTCAATGTCGACTTCTATGCCGCCGAGGCCGTGCCGTCGCTGTGGCTGGCCCTGCGTGACGTGGTGCTGGGCTGGGTGGACGAAGGGGTGACCCAGTTCCGGGTCGACAACCCGCACACCAAGCCACTGCCGTTCTGGCACTGGCTGATCGCCAATGTGCGCAGCCAGCACCCGCAGGTGATCTTCCTCGCCGAAGCCTTCACCAAGCCTGCGATGATGGCGCGCCTGGGCAAGGTCGGTTATTCCCAGAGCTACAGCTACTTCACCTGGCGCAACACCAAGGCCGAGCTGCAAAGCTACTTCGAGGAACTCAACCAGCCGCCCTGGTGCTGGTGCTACCGGCCGAACTTCTTCGTCAACACGCCGGACATCAACCCTTACTTCCTCCACACATCCGGGCGTGCGGGGTTCCTCATCCGCGCCGTCCTGGCGACCATGGGCTCTGGCTTGTGGGGCATGTATTCGGGCTTCGAACTGTGTGAAGCCACACCGATTCCCGGCAAGGAGGAGTACCTGGATTCGGAGAAGTACCAGATCCGTCCCCGGGACTTCACAGCGCCCGGCAACATCATCGCCGAGATCGCCCAGCTCAACCGCATCCGCCGCCAGAACCCGGCATTGCAGACCCACCTGGGGCTGGCCTGCTACAACGCCTGGAACGACAACATCCTGTACTTCGGCAAGCGCACCGCCAACCGCGACAATTTCATCCTCATCGCCGTCAGCCTCGACCCGCACAACGCCCAGGAGGCGCAGTTCGAGCTGCCGCTGTGGGAGCTGGGCCTGGACGACAACGCCGACACCCTGGGCGAAGACCTGATGACCGGCCACCGCTGGACCTGGCACGGCAAGACCCAATGGATGCGCATCGAACCCTGGCACCTGCCGTTCGGAATCTGGCGTATCGAAAAAGCCCTCTAGAAACGCTGGAAAGGAGTCGACCATGGCCAAGCGCAGCCGCCCGGCAGCCTTCATCGACGATCCGCTGTGGTACAAGGACGCGATCATCTACCAGGTGCACGTCAAATCCTTCTTCGATTCGAACAATGACGGCATCGGTGATTTTCCCGGCCTGATCGCCAAGCTCGACTACATTGCCGAACTTGGGGTCAACACCCTCTGGTTGCTGCCGTTCTACCCCTCGCCACGGCGCGACGACGGCTACGACATCGCCGAGTACAAGGCCGTGCACCCCGACTACGGCACCTTGGCCGATGTGAAGCGTTTTATCGCCCAGGCGCACCAGCGTGGCCTGCGGGTCATCACGGAGCTGGTCATCAATCACACCTCCGACCAGCACCCCTGGTTCCAGAAGGCCCGGCATGCCAAGCCCGGCAGCAAGGCCCGGGACTTCTATGTGTGGTCCGACAGCGACCAGAAGTACGACGGCACGCGGATCATCTTCCTCGACACCGAGAAGTCCAATTGGACCTGGGACCCGGTGGCCGGCCAGTACTTCTGGCACCGCTTCTACTCGCACCAGCCAGACCTCAATTTCGACAACCCGCAGGTGATGAAGGCGGTAATCGACGTGATGCGCTACTGGCTTGACCTGGGCGTCGATGGCTTGCGCCTGGATGCCATCCCCTACCTGATCGAACGTGACGGCACCAACAACGAGAACCTGCCCGAGACCCACCAGGTGCTCAAGCAGATTCGCGCTGAAATCGATGCCAACTACCCCGACCGCATGCTGCTGGCCGAAGCCAACCAGTGGCCGGAAGACACCCAGCTGTATTTCGGTGAAGGGCAGGGCGATGAGTGCCATATGGCCTTTCATTTTCCGCTGATGCCGCGGATGTACATGGCCGTGGCCCAGGAGGACCGCTTCCCGATCACCGACATCCTGCGCCAGACCCCGGAGATTCCCGCCAACTGCCAGTGGGCGATCTTTTTGCGCAACCACGACGAGCTGACCCTGGAGATGGTCACCGACCGCGAGCGCGACTACTTGTGGAACTACTACGCCGAAGACCGCCGGGCACGGATCAACCTCGGCATCCGCCGGCGCCTGGCGCCACTGTTGCAACGCGACCGGCGCCGGGTCGAGCTGCTCAGCAGCCTGCTGCTGTCGATGCCGGGCACGCCGACCCTGTACTACGGCGACGAGATCGGCATGGGCGACAACATCTACCTGGGCGACCGCGACGGGGTGCGCACGCCCATGCAGTGGTCGATCGACCGCAACGGCGGTTTCTCCCGCGCCGATCCGGCACGCCTGGTGCTGCCGCCGATCATGGACCCGCTGTACGGCTTCGCCTCGGTCAACGTCGAAGCCCAGGCGCACGATCCGCATTCGCTGCTGAACTGGAACCGCCGCCTGCTGGCGGTACGCAAGCAGCAGAAGGCCTTCGGCCGTGGCAGCCTGAAGATGCTGTCGCCAAGCAACCGCCGGATCCTGGCCTACCTGCGCGAGTACACCGGCCCTGACGGCGCTCATGAAATCATCCTCTGCGTGGCCAATGTCTCGCGTGCCGCCCAGGCAGCGGAACTCGACCTGTCGCAGTACGCCGACAGCGTGCCGGTGGAGATGCTCGGGGGCAGTGCCTTCCCGCCCATCGGCCAGTTGCCGTTCCTGCTGACGCTGCCCCCCTACGGGTTCTACTGGTTCCTGCTCGCGCCCCGGGACCAGATGCCCAGCTGGCATGTGGAGCCTGCGCAGAGCCTGCCCGAATTCACCACCCTGGTGCTGAAAAAACGCATGGAAGAGTTGCTGGACGCGCCTGCGCGCAACACCCTGCAAGACAGCATCCTGCCCCAGTACCTGCCCAAGCGCCGCTGGTTCGCCGGCAAGGACGCCGCTATCGACCAGGTGCGCATCGCCTACGGTGTGCGCTTCGGTGCGCCGACCAGTCCGGTATTGTGGAGCGAAATCGAGGTCGGCAGTGGCGAGCAGCACAGCCGCTATCAGTTGCCGTTCGGGCTGATCGGCGAAGAGCAGATCACCACGGCCGCGCCCCAGCAACTGGCACTGGCGCGGGTGCGGCGCGGGCGCCAGGTGGGCTTGATCACCGACGGCTTCGTGCTCGAAAGCTTCATTCGCGCGGTGCTCGCCGCCTGCCGCGACGGCGCCCGCCTGCCTTGCAGTGAAGGTGAACTGCGCTTCGAGGCCACCGCGCAGCTGGCCGCCCTGAACCTGGCGGACGATGCCCAGGTGCGCTACCTCTCGGCCGAGCAATCCAACAGCTCGGTGGTGGTCGGTGGCAGCCTGGTGCTCAAGTTGATTCGCCGGGTCAATCCCGGGGTGCATCCGGAACTGGAAATGAGTGCCTTCCTGACTGCTGCCGGCTTTGCCAATATCTCGCCGCTGCTGGGCTGGGTGAGCCGGGTGGATGCCCAGGGCCAATCCCACCTGCTGGCCATCGCCCAGGGCTACCTGAGCAACCAGGGCGACGCCTGGGACTGGACCCAGAACAACCTTGAACGTGCCATTCGCGACGAGCTTGAGCCCGGCGACCAAGCCCGCGATGCTCACACCGACGCCCTGCACGAGCTGGCCGGTTTCGCCGCGTTGCTGGGCCAGCGCCTGGGCGAAATGCACCTGCTGCTGGCCGCACCCAGCAAGGATCCGGCGTTTGCACCGAAACCGAGCAACGCCCGCGACTGCCAGTCTTTTGGCAAGCACATTGGTGCGCAACTGGACCGCGCCCTGGACCTGCTCGATGCGCACCGCGCCGAGCTTGACAGCGACAGCCAGGCCCTGGTCGATGACCTGCTGCAGCAACGCAAGGACCTGCTGGCCACGGTGACCGCCCTGAGCAAGCAGGTCCAGGGCGGGCTGTTGATGCGCGTGCACGGCGACCTGCACCTGGGCCAGGTGCTGGTGGTGCAGGGCGATGCCTACCTGATCGATTTCGAGGGCGAGCCGGCTCGGCCATTGCAGGAGCGTCGGGCCCGGCACAGCCCGTACAAGGATGTGAGCGGCGTTCTGCGATCTTTCGACTATGCTGCTGCCATGGTGCTGCGCAGTGCCTCCAGTGTCGACCTCTCGGACGTTGCCCTCAAGGCCCGTCAGCGCGTCGCCAGGCGTTATCTGCACCAGGCCCGACAAGCGTTTGTCGAGGCCTACGGGCTGGCCACCGCGGCCATGCCTCATGCCTGGGAACATGCCGACGGCGAGCGTGCGGCACTGGAACTGTTCAGCCTGGAAAAGGCCGCCTACGAAATCCTGTATGAAGCCGAGAACCGCCCAAGTTGGCTGGCCGTGCCTTTGCATGGCCTGCATGGCCTGATAAGTACCTGGGGAGAGAGCTGATGATTCAACGCAAGCGCGAGGAAGGTGGATTGGGGCCGCGTGACAGTGAGGCGCTGGTCAGGGCCGAGCATGCAGACCCGTTCGCCGTGCTCGGCCCGCACCCGGATGGTGCGGGCGGCCAGTTTGTCCGCGCCTATTTGCCCAATGCCCTGAGCGTTCAGGCGCTGGCCCGTGACGACGGGCGGGTGTTGGGGGAGCTGGAGCAAGAGCCGATACCGGGGCTGTTCATTGCCCATCTGCCGGAGCAGCAGCCTTACCTGCTACGCATCAGTTGGGCCGGGGGTGAGCAGCTCACCGAGGATCCCTACAGCTTTGGCCCGCTGCTGGGTGACATGGACCTGTACCTGTTTTCCGAAGGCAATCACCGCGATCTGGCCGGCAGCATGGGCGCACAGCCGGCGAAGGTCGAGGGCGTCGAGGGTGTGCGCTTTTCCGTATGGGCACCCAATGCCCGGCGGGTGTCGGTGGTGGGGGACTTCAACAATTGGGACGGCCGTCGTCACCCGATGCGTCTGCGCCACGCCTCCGGGGTCTGGGAACTGTTCGTGCCCCGTCTCGGTGCGGGCGAAGCCTACAAGTATGAAGTGCTGGGGCGTGACGGCATCCTGCCGCTCAAGGCCGACCCGCTGGCCCGTGCTACCGAACTGCCGCCCAGCACCGCCTCGCGGGTAGCCGGGGCCCTGGCCCACGACTGGCGGGACCAGCAATGGATGCAGGTGCGCGGCGAGCGCCAGGCGACCACGGCGCCCTTGTCGATCTATGAACTGCACGCCGGCTCCTGGCAGTGCGAGATGGACGACACCGGTGAAGTGGCACGCTTCTACAACTGGCGCGAACTGGCCGAGCGCCTGGTGCCCTACGTCCAGCAACTGGGCTTTACCCATATCGAGCTGATGCCGATCATGGAGCACCCGTTCGGCGGTTCCTGGGGCTACCAGCCGTTGTCGCTGTTCGCGCCCACTGCGCGCTACGGCTCGGCCGAAGACTTCGCCGCCTTCGTCGATGCCTGCCACCAGGCCTCGATCGGCGTGATCCTGGACTGGGTGCCGGCGCATTTCCCCACCGACACCCATGGCCTGGCGCGCTTCGACGGCACGGCGCTGTACGAATACGACAACCCCCTCGAAGGCTTCCACCAGGACTGGGACACGCTGATCTACAACCTGGGGCGCACCGAGGTGCACGGCTTCATGCTGGCCTCGGCCCTGCACTGGCTCAAGCACTTCCATATCGATGGCCTGCGCGTCGATGCCGTGGCGTCGATGCTGTACCGCGACTATTCGCGCAAGGACGGGGAGTGGGTGCCTAACCGCCATGGCGGCCGGGAGAACCTGGAGGCCATCGATTTTCTGCGCCACCTCAACGACGTGGTCGCCCTTGAGGCGCCCGGCGCCTTGATCATCGCCGAAGAGTCCACGGCCTGGCCCGGGGTCAGCCAGCCGACCCAGCAGGGCGGCCTGGGCTTTGCCTACAAGTGGAACATGGGCTGGATGCACGACACCCTGCATTACATCCAGAACGACCCGATCCACCGCACTTACCACCACAATGAAATGAGTTTCGGCCTGATCTATGCCTATTCCGAGCATTTCATCCTGCCGATCTCCCACGATGAAGTGGTGCATGGCAAGCACTCGCTGATCGACAAGATGCCGGGCGATCGCTGGCAGAAGTTCGCCAACCTGCGTGCCTACCTGACCTTCATGTGGACCCACCCGGGCAAGAAGCTGCTGTTCATGGGCTGCGAGTTCGGCCAGTGGCGCGAGTGGAACCATGACAGCGAACTGGACTGGTACCTGCTCAAGTACCCCGAGCACCTGGGGGTCCAGCGTCTGGTCGGCGACCTCAACCGCCTGTACCGCGAGGAGCCGGCGCTGTACGAGCAGGATTGCCAGTCCCAGGGCTTCCAGTGGCTGATCGGTGACGATGCGCACAACAGCGTCTACGCCTGGCTGCGCTGGAGCGCCAGTGGTCAGCCGATGCTGGTGGTGGCCAACTTCACCCCGGTGCCGCGCAAGGGCTATCGCATCGGTGTGCCCTTCGGCGAGCGCTGGGGCGAGGTGCTCAACAGCGATGCCGAGGGATACGCCGGTTCCAACTATGGAAACCTGGGAGAAGTCGCCAGCGAGGCCGTGGCCAGCCACGGCCAGCCGCTGTCGCTGGCTCTGAACCTGCCACCCTTGGGAGTGCTGATCCTGCGGCCGCAATAACCCCTATCGCGGGCGTTGCCCGCTCCCACAGGTGCCAGTGTGGGAGCGGGCAGCGCCCGCGATGGGGCATCACCAGCGGACCCGCACGCCCAGGTTGCCGACCAGGCCATTGAGGTCATTGTCATCGACATCGCTGCTGTAGTCGGCACTGACGAACAGCGCGACTTTCGGCGAGACCCGCGCGACCAGGCCCAGGCCCAGTTCCACGGTGGCCGAGTTGCGCCCGCTGCTGATCTTGTCGACCTTGTCCAGGCTCACGGTGTCAGTATTGGAGAAGTCATACCAGACGTTGGTGCGCACGAAGGGCTCGATGGGCATGCCGCGCACGTTGTAGCGCGCCGACAGTTTCGCCCCGACCCGGCCGGTCCAGTTCGGTTGCTGGTCGAACGCCTGCTGGGCGTCGGTCTGGGTCTGGCTGCCGGGGAAGTACTGTTGGTTGATCAACTGGGCCTGGGGCTCGATGGTCCAGGTTTCACCCAGGCTGATGGGGTAGCCACCCTCGACCGACAGGGTCAGGGCATGGCCGTTGCTGTCCAGGCGCTCACCGCTTTCGCTGCGGCCGTTGACGTCGAAGCGCGTACCGATGGCCACTGCATCCACGTGCCAGCCTTGCTCATGGGTCATGCTCCAGTACATGCCCAGGCTGTCGCCGGAGAGGTTGACGGTGGCTTTCTTGTCGTCGACCTGGGGTTTGCGCAGGCCGTCGAATCCACTTTGCAGGTTGCTGTGGCCGACGAAGAAACCAACGCGGTGAGTATTGCCGTCACTGGTTTCACGCACGAACAGATCCGGGCTGATTTGCAGGCTCTGGTTGGGCGCCTCCAGGCGCGAGGGTGCCGGTGCGCCGCTTTTCACCGGCGCCGGGAAGAACTGTGCCCACTGGCTGGCGATGTGGTCGGTGGCCGCCGGTGCATGGCGCTCGGCCATGCGGTCGGAAAACACACTCAGGGTGTTCAGGCCCAGGCCGCTGACGCCAACGGGAGCGAGCGAAAGTGTCGGCAGGGTCTGCGCCTGCGCTTGAACCAGGGTATTGAAAGGGTCGTTGTCCTCCAGGCCCAACGCTTGGGTTTCCACCGGGATTGCCAGCAGCAACGATGTGGAAATCGCGTAAAGGACATACTCAAAGCCCGCAGGAGTCGGAGTTTTTTTCATGGCGGAACTCCTCTGATTTAACAGCCAAGGATCTGGCCTGATGTCACGGGCTGTAAGGCAAAACCAGAGGGCGACCCAAACCAGCAAACCGGTCCCTTTCGCGCGCTGAAAGGCGCGAGCTAGAGGCTCGGAATGAATTCAAGCTAGTGCTGCATTACCTTTAGATAAGGAGAGCGGACGCTGCGCGTCAAGAAAGTGCTGAACAGCCGTTGTCAAGGGGCCTGAGGGTCCAATTGGCTGAAATTAAACAATTATTTACCTTCGATAGTGATGGTCGATCTTTCAGCGGTGATGGCTATTCCGAATCATTGCTAAAGCTGCACTTCCACCGCCAGCGGCAGATGATCGGAGAGGTGACTCCAGGGCTTGTTGCCGAGGATTTTCGGGGCGTGGCTGTTGGCATTGCGCAGGTAGATCCGGTCCAGGCGCAGCAGCGGCATACGCGCAGGATAGGTCCTGGCCAGCAGGCCATGATGGCGCTCGAACGCTTCGTGCAGGCCCCGGTGCAGGCCAAGGGTCCGGTTGCCGCGCAACTGCCAGTCATTGAAGTCACCGGCAATGATCACCGGTGCGTCAGCCGGCAACGAGTCCAGCAGCCGGCTCAGCAGATGCAACTGCTTCTGCCGGTGGCTTTCCAGCAGCGACAGGTGCACGCACACCGCGTGCACCTGATGCTGCCCGGGCACATCCAGTACGCAATGGAGCAGGCCGCGACGCTCGGGGCCGGTGATCGACACGTCCAGGTTGCGGTGTTCGATGATCGGAAACTTGGACAGCAGGGCGTTGCCATGATGGCCATCGGGGTAGACGGCATTGCGCCCGTAGGCGAAGTCGGTCCACATGCTGTCGGCCAGAAATTCGTACTGCGAGGTCTGCGGCCAGCCGGCAAAACGTGCGGCATGGCGGTCGTGGCTGCCGAGCACTTCCTGGAGAAAGACGATATCGGCCTGGGTGCTGCGCACCGCTTCGCGCAATTCAGGGAGAATGAAGCGCCGGTTGAAGGCAGTAAAGCCCTTGTGGGTGTTGACGGTCAGGACCCGCAGTCGCTGCACGGCGGGCGCCTCGCAGGTTTTTGCATGATGAGCCGAATCCGGTTCGAACTTCACGGTCCCTCCTGGTCAGCAAGCCTGATACATGAGACTGGCGCCTGGGGCGGCAGTTCCCTCTGATCAATTGTCGTCTTCGCGTTGCAGCTCCAGCAACATCAGTGAGCGTCCCGACACCTGGAGCAGGCTGTCGAATGGATGCCGCTCGCCCTTGCGCAATTGCGGGCGGTCGGTGTCGAGCAGGCAGTTCCAGTGCTCGCCTTCGGGCACTGCAGGCAGGGTAAAGGTGATGCCGTCGTGCTGGGCATTGACGATCAGCAGCAAGGTGGCGTCGGCGCCCGGTCGTGCAATGCCGCTGACCTGCGCGCGGCCATCCATCAACATGCCAAGGCTGCGGCCCTGGTTATCCTGCCATTGCTCGATGCTCATTTCGCCGCCATCCGCTGCCAGCCAAGTCACGTCCTTGACACCGATCGCTTCATTGTAGTCGCCGACCAGAAAGCGCGAGCGGCGTAGTATCGGGTACGCCAGGCGCAGCTTGGTCAGGCGCCTGACGAACTTGAGCAGGGCGGCGCCTTCATCATCCAGCGCCCAGTTGACCCAGCCGATCTCGCTGTCCTGGCAATAGGCATTGTTGTTGCCGTGCTGGGTGCGGCTGAACTCGTCGCCGGCGACGATCATCGGCGTGCCCTGGGCCAGCAGCAGGGTGGCGAAGAAATTGCGCATCTGGCGCAGGCGCAGGGCGTTGATCTCGGGGTCGTCGGTGGGGCCTTCGACACCGTGGTTCCAGGACAGGTTGTGGTTGCTGCCGTCCTGGTTGTTCTCGTCGTTGTCTTCGTTGTGCTTGTGGTTGTACGAGACCAGGTCGCGCAGGGTGAACCCGTCGTGGGCGGTGATGAAGTTCACCGAGGCATATGGCCTGCGCCCGCGGCGGTTGAACAGCTCACCGGAGGCGGTCATGCGTGCGGCAAAGTCGGCCAGTTGGCCTTCGTCGCCTTTCCAGAAGGCGCGCACGGTATCGCGAAAGCGATCGTTCCATTCGGCCCAGCCGGGGGCGAAGTTGCCCACCTGGTAGCCGCCGGGGCCACAGTCCCAGGGCTCGGCGATCAACTTGACCTGGCGCAGCAACGGGTCCTGGCGGCAGGCGACGAGGAAGCTGTGACGTTCGTCGAAGCCTTCGTGGTAACGGCCCAGGATGGTCGCAAGGTCAAAGCGAAAGCCGTCCACATGCATCTCGCCGGCCCAGTAGCGCAACGAGTCGGTGACCAGTTGCAGCACGCAGGGGTGGCTCAGGTCCAGGGTGTTGCCGGTGCCGGAGTCGTTGATGTAGAGGCGCTTGTCGTCCGGCATCAGGCGGTAGTAGGAGGCGTTGTCGATGCCGCGCATCGACAGGGTCGGGCCCCGTTCGTTGCCCTCGGCAGTGTGGTTGTAGACCACATCGAGGATCACCTCAAGGCCCGCATCGTGCAGGTGGGCGACCATCTCCTTGAACTCGGCGATCTTGCCGTTGGCCAGGTAGCGCGGGTGCGGGGCGAAGAAGGCGATGCTGTTGTAGCCCCAATAATTGTTGAGGCCTTTTTGCAGCAGGTGCTGGTCGTTGACGAAGGCGTGGATGGGCAGCAGTTCGATGGACGACACCCCCAATTGCTTGATGTGCTCGAGCAGCTCATCGCACATGAGCCCCGCAAAGGTGCCGCGGTTGGCCTCGGGTACGGCCGGGTGGCGCATGCTGATGCCGCGCACGTGGGCCTCGTAGAGGATGGTGCGCTCCCAGGGTATGGCCACGCGCTGGTCGCGGCCCCAGGTGTAGGCCGGGTCGATGACCTTGCACTTGGGCACGAAAGGGGCGCTGTCGCGCTCATCGAAGCTGAGGTCGCCGTCGGGGTGGCCGATGGTGTAGCCGAACAGCGCTTCGGACCACTTCAGGCTGCCCACCAGTTGTTTGGCGTAAGGGTCGATCAACAGCTTGTTGGGGTTGAAACGGTGGCCGTCCTGCGGCGCGTAGGGGCCGTGCACCCGGTAGCCGTAGATCAGGCCGGGGTGGGCGTCGGGCAGGTAGCCGTGGAATATTTCGTCGGTGTATTCGGGCAGTTCGATGCGTTCGAGCTCGACTTCACCGCTGGCATCGAACAGGCACAACTGCACCTTGGTGGCATGGGCCGAGAACAGCGCAAAGTTGACGCCCAGACCGTCCCAGGTGGCGCCCAGGGGGAAGGGCAGGCCTTCGCGGATGCGCGAAGGTTCGATGACGGGCGTTGGCTTGGGCATTGGGGCTCCCGGATTCGTCACTGGTGTGGACGGTGACCCTCTATGGGGGAACTGTCTTGCTTGCCTGATGATGTAGCCGCTGCCGCCAGGCTGCGATCGGTCGCGAAGCGACCGTAAAACCAGGCGACTTCAGTCTGTCAGATACAACGAGGTGACCGGGTTGCGACTGCTGCGCAGTCGATCGCAGCCTCGTTCCTCGGCAGCGGCTACGCCATTATGGCATCAGGCCACCGGCGGCTTTTTCGTCGCCCGTGGCTTTTTCGCGGCGGCAGGCTTTGGCGTGGCCGTTACCGGCGCCGTCGGCTTGGTCCTGGCCTTGCGCGGCGTCGCTTTTGGCGCCAGGGCCTCGGCTTCGGCGAGTTTGCGCGCCATGTCCCAGTGGCGGGACTCCTGGCCCTCGGGTTTGCCTTCAGATTCCCAAATCTGGTAGGCGAATTCGCGAATACGTTTTTCTTCGACACTCATCTCGACGCTCCTGATGGCTTAGGCATGATCAATCAACACGTTGACCGGGAACTCCTTGAGTACAGTGCTGAGCAACACCTCCTTAGAGGTTGTGACTACAGCGCTGGCAAAAAGTCCCGAACAGTTGGCAGGTGACAAGGCAAACGGCAATAGCAGCCGGGTATCGTCCCAGTTCTGTGCCGGGATCAAGGGAGTCGGGGTATCGCCAAGCAAGTGGCAGGCCAGGCGCGGGACGACGACAATCGCCCGTTCGCCGTCGTTTACCCGGGCAAACGCCAGGACCTGGCCTGCGTGCTTGCCCAGCACCGGCAAGGGCAGGTACTGGCCTTGGGCAAACAGCCCGGGGTACTGCTGGCGGCGTTGCAGCACCTGGCCGATCAGCGCCTGTTTGACCCGTCCGCTGCGCCAGTCCTGCAACAGCTGCGCCGTGCCGGTGCTGTCATCGAGCCCCTGGCGGCGGGCAGCGAAGTCCACGGCGCGGCGGTTGTCCGGATCGACCAGGCTCAGGTCCCAGTACTCGTTGCCCTGGTACAGGTCGGGCACTCCGGGGACGGTCATGCGCAGCAGGCACTGGGCCAGGCTGTTGAGGGCGCCGGCGCAGGCAATGGCGTGCGCCGCACTGGCCAGGGAGTGACGCAATTGCTGGTTTTGCATGTCCAGCAACAGGGCTTCGATGTAACCCAGGCACGCCTGCTCGAAGGCCTCGTTGGGGGCGCTCCAGCTGCTGCGCAGCTTGGCTTCGCGCAGGGCCTTGCGTTGCCAGTGCTGCAGGCGCTCGGCAAATGCCCGCAACGCCAGCGCGTCGCTTTCATCCAGGGTCATGGGCCAGCTGGCGACCAGGGTCTGGTACAGCATCCATTCCTCTTCCGGCGACGGCGCTATGCCGTCCGCCAGGGTGCTGCGCAGTGGCGTCGCCAGTTCACGCCAATGTTCGAAGCGGCTGGTCCACCATGAACTGCGCTCGCTCAGCACCGCCAGCCGGGCGCGGCTGTCCTCACCGCGTTTGTGATCGTGGGTGGCGGTGCACAGCAGGTTGTGAGGGAACCGGGCAAGGCGCTGCTGGCAGGCCTGATGAAACGCCTCGACCGGTGCGCTGAAACGCTCGGCGTCAAAACCCACGTCGTTGCGCGACAGCAGCAGGGCCGAGCGGTAGAAGGCGGTGTCTTCCACCGCTTTGGCCGCCGTCGGCGCGGTCAGTTGCTGAAAACGGATGCAGGCATGGCGCAGGTGCTTGCGTGCACGGCCCGGAGGCAGGCTGCGCCAGGGCTGGCCGCCCAGCCAGTGTTGCAGGTAGTCGAGCACCGGCCAGTCGCCTTCGCCCAGTTGTTGCCGGGCGGCGGCCATGGCCTGGCGGAAGAAGGGTTCGTCTTCTGCACGGCGACCGCAGGCCTGCAGGTAGGTGCGGTACACCGGGTAGTGCTCGACCAGCGCCTGCAGCGCCCGACGGATCGCGCCCAGGGTCAGGTCGCGGCTCATCAGGTCGTCCCGCGCCACTTGCCACAGGGCCTGGGCCACCGATTCGAAGTCACCGGCAAGGTTCCCGGTGAGCACGTGCCGGCGGGCCAGGACCACTTCCTCGGCAAAAGCCGGGCGCTCGCTCAGGGCGCTCCAGGCTTCGCCCAGCACCGCTTCGCCGGCCGGATCGTGCTGCAGCAGGCTGACCTGGTTCATGAATTCGTAGCCGGTGGTGCCGTCCACCCCCCAGTCGCGGTGAAGTTGTTCGCCCGCGCCGAGGATCTTCTCGACGTAGATCGGCAGGTGCTCCAGTGCCGCGTCGACCGGCCGGTCGGCCAGCAGCGCATCGACCCGCCGGCGCAGTTTGCGGCAATAGCCGCGGGGATCGGCAAGGCCGTCAATATGGTCGATGCGCAGGCCATCGACCAGGCCCTGGCGGATCAAGTCGAAGATTTTCTGGTGGGTGGCCTCGAACACATCGTTGCGCTCGACCCGCAGGCCGCCCAGTTCGTTGATATCGAAAAAACGCCGCCAGTTGATGTCATCGGCGGCGGTGCGCCAGCTGGCCAGGCGATAGGCCTGGTGTTCGAGCAGTTCGTGCAGGCGCTGGAAACCTGCCGGGGTCCGCCCGTCGAAGGCGTCGAGCAAGTCGTCGATCGCCACCTGTGCGGCCAGCGCCCTCAGTTCCTGCTTCAGGCCCAGTGCCTTGTCGGCCGCCTGGGTGGCGCTGTGCAGCGCGGCAAAGCGCATGCCCAGTGCCTGTACCTCGGTGTGCTCGCTCAGGCACAGGATGCGGCCGTAATCGGTCGGGCTGATGGGAAAACGGTGTTCATGGTGGCGGACATGGAAGCTGCCGTCGTGGGCGGCAAAGCACAACGGGATCTCGCCGGCCTGCAGCATGCCCCCGTAGTCACCGGTCAGGAATGGCAGCAGCAACTGGCCTTCGAGCAAGGGGTCACTGGAGTGCCACTGGACATCGAAGAAGCCGCCATAGCGGCTGCGCCGGCCCCAGGTCAGCAGGTCCTGCCACCAGGGATTGTCGCTGCCGACGGCCATGTGGTTGGAAACGATGTCGAGGATCAGGCCCATGCCGTGCTGGCGCAGCGCGGCGACCAGGCGCCGCAGCGCCGCTTCGCCGCCCAGTTCGGGGTTGATGCGGGTCGGGTCGACCACGTCATAGCCATGCAGCGAGCCCGGGCGGGCGCTGAGCAATGGCGAGGCGTACAGGTGGCTTATCCCCAGGCGGGCGAAGTAGGGCACCAGGGGCAACGCATCGTCCAGGGTGAAGCCGGCATGGAACTGCAGGCGCAGGGTGGCAGTCAGCGCGTTCATCGGTCGCGCTCCCAGGCCTGCTCCCGAGCCTGGGCCAGCAACTCCAGGCGGCGGGCGGCGTCGGTATCGTCGAGCAGCGCTGCTGCATCCACGGCAAAGCGTCGGCGCCAGTTGGGGTGACTGTCCACGGTGCCCGGCAGATTGGCTTGTTCGTCGATGCCCAGCAGGTCTTCCAGCGGCAGCAGCACCAGCGGCGCGCGGGTATGGCCGAGAAAACGCACGCAGCTATCGAGCATGGCTTCGTTGTCGGCCTGAACGCCGTAGTTTTCCTCAAGTGCGCGTTTGAGCCCCTGGCGTTCGTGTTGGCGGCTGTCACGCCAGTGCCGCTCGGTGATGCCGTCGATCAGCGCCAGGCGCAGGTTCCAGTCGATGTCGCGGGCTGCCAGCCAACCGGCCAGGGGGGGCAGGTCGTGGGTGCTGGAGGTGGCCAGGGCATCGTTTGGCCAGTCGAGGATGGGCTTGAACCGGCCGGGTGGATCCTGCTCGAACTGCAGCACGCGGATGCCGAGGATGGCCCGTTGCGCGAGTTTTTCACGCAGCCCTTCAGGCACGGTACCCAGGTCCTCGCCCAGGACAATGGCCTGGTGGCGCACCGATTCCAGGCACAGCAGACGCAGCAGATCGTCCAGCGGGTAGTTCAGGTAGGCGCCTTCAGTGGCATGTGCGCCCAGGGGGACCAGCCACAGGCGTTGCAGGCCCATGACATGGTCGATGCGCAGGCCGCCGGCATGGGCGAAACTGGCACGCAGCATTTCGATGAAGGCGCGGTAGCCATTGCGCCGCAGACCTTCGGGCGAGAAGGCGCAGATGCCCCAGTTCTGGCCCGAGCGATTGAGGACGTCAGGTGGAGCGCCGACGTTGAGCCCGGCCAGCAGTTCGTCCTGGCGGCTCCAGGCCTGGCTGCCGGCGCCATCGGCGCCTACCGCGAGGTCGGCGATCAGGCCGATGCCCATGCCGTTGCTGCGGGCCGCGTCCTGGGCGCGTTGCAGGCTGCGCTGGATCAGCCACTGGCAGAAGGCATGGAACTGGATCTGGCGCTGATGCTGGCGGGCGAAGGCTATCGTCTCTTCACTGTCCGGGTCGTGCCAGGCGCCGGGCCACTGTCGCCAGTCCTGGCCCAGGCCACTGGCCTGGGACTCACTGAGCATCACTTCAAAGCGGCAATGTTGCTCCAGGGGCTGGCCGGCCTGTTGACGGTAGCTGTCGAAGTCGGCGCGCAGCGGGTGTTCGCCCTCGATGAAATCCTCGAACAGAAACTGCAGCAACCGATAGCGCGCCGCCGCAGCCTCGGGCCAGTCGATCAACGGCGCGTGTTCCAGTTGTTGTAGCGTCTGCGCAAGGCCCAGGGCCTCGATCGCCACGCGTACGGCACGCTCACCCAGCAGCGTCACCGGGCTTGCATAGAGGCTGTTGAGGAACAGCCGGCTGGAGGGCGAGTAGGGGCTGTAGCGCCGGGTGTCGCTGGCGAACATGGCGTGCAGCGGGCTGATGGCCAGGGCGTCGGCGCCACGCTCGGCGGCGCTGCGGGCCAGTTGTTCCAGGGCCAGGCAATCGCCGAAGCCGCCATCACCGTCGCGGCGCAGGCTGTAGAGCTGCGCACTGATGCCCCAGCAGCGTGGCGTCGGGGTGTCCAGGGCATCACTGAGGCTGTAGCAGCGTGCCGGGGCGATCGCCAGGGTAAAGCTGCGGGTGTCGATCCGGACCCGGTGGTAGCCGATCGGCAGGCCGGGGGGGAGGGCGCCCCGGGCATCGAGTTGCAGCTGTTGTTCACTGCCATCTTCCAGGCGTACCTGGCAGGAGCTGTCGGCGGTGAAGAACATGGACAGGTCCAGGGCCTGTCCCACATCGCTGGTGAACAGCGGCGGCAGGTGCCGGGCATCGTGGCTGGTCTTGAGTGCCTGCAGGCTGGCGGCGATGGCCGCCGGGTCGTCAGCCGGATGACCGAGCCCGTTCAATACAGCGCGCAGGGCAGTATCCTGGACCCGTTGCGGGCGACCGTTGGCATCGATCCAGTCAACGGCAATGCCCGCCAGCTCCGCCAGTTGCTGCAGCTGTGGGTCAGTCATGGGCAGTCTCCGGCAGGTGGTTGGGCAGCAGGCTGACCAGGGTCGAGTACGGAGGCAGTCGATCGCCGGATAATGGCTGGTCGGCGCACAGGTAGAGCTGCGCCGAGGTCGGAGGCAGTGCGCAGGGCACCGCTGTCGACGCAAGGTTCAGGTCGATGCGCAGCTCCATGCCGTCGGCCAGGCGCCAGCGGGCGGTCAGGGCCTTGTCACCGATCACGTCGGCGCCCAGGGCCTGGCAACCCGGCAACCGGCCGACCAGGTGTCGCTGGCGCAGGTCCAGCAACTGGCGGTAGAACGCCGGCCAGGTTTGCTGCGGGGCCTGCGGCGCTCGTGGGCGTGAGGCCGAGTAGGTGTCCAGGTCGTTGGGATCGGGAATCGCCGCCCGCCGCCGCGGATCGGCGAAGGCGTCGAATTGTGCGAACTCGGCCCGGCGTCCTTCGCGCACGGCATCGGCCAGCGCGTCGTGGTGGTCGGTGAAGTACAGGAACGGCTGCTCGCAGCCTTCTTCCTCGCCCATGAACAGCAGCGGGATGGTCGGCGACAGCAGCATCAGGGTGGCGGCGGCGCGCAGGGCCTGGGGCGGGCACAGGCGGATCAGCCGTTCGCCCAGGGCGCGATTGCCGACCTGGTCATGGTTCTGCAGGAATAGCACGAAAGCGCTGGGCGGCAGATGGCCGCTGGGTTCGCCGCGGGGCCGGCCATGGCGGTCGTTTTCGCCCTGGAAGGCAAAACCCTGGCTCAGGCAGCGGGCCAGTTTGTGTATGGCGTCGTGGCGATAGTCGGCGTAGTAGCCTTGCGCTTCGCCGGTCAGCAATACATGCAGGGCGTTGTGGCCATCGTCGTTCCACTGTGCATCGAAGCCATCGATGAGCAGGCTCGCCTGGTTGTGCTCGTTCTCCAGCACCAGCCATACCTGGCGCCCGGGCGCCAGCGACTGGCGAACCCTTCGGCTCAATGCACCAAGAAAGTGCGGGTCGTCGATGGCATGCACCGCATCCAGGCGCAGGCCGTCGAAACGGTAGTGGTGCAGCCACATCAGCGCGTTTTCGATGAAGTAATCCGCGACTTCGCCGCGACTGAAGTCGATGGCCGCGCCCCAGGGGGTAGGGCGGTCCTGGCGGAAGAACGCGCTGGCGTACTGGCCCAGGTAGTTGCCGTCGGGACCGAAGTGGTTGTAGACCACATCCAGCACCACCATCAGGCCAAGGCCGTGGGCCTGGTCGATCAATCGGCAGAGTTGCTCCGGGGTGCCATAGCTGTGCTGGGGGGCGAAGGGCAGGACGCCGTCGTAGCCCCAGTTGCGCTCGCCGGGGAACTGTCCCAGGGGCATCAGTTCGATGGCGGTCACGCCCAGTGCCGCGAGCCGTGGCAACTGTTCGGCGACCTGCGCGTAGCCGCCCATGAGGCCGACATGCAGCTCGTAGATCACCGCCTCGTGCCAGGGCCGGCCTTGCCAGTGGGGGTGCTGCCAGCGGTAGGCCCAGGGATCGACGAGCTGGCTGGGTCCGTGCACGCCTTCGGGTTGGTAGCGCGAGGCCGGGTCGGGCACCGCTGGCCTGCCGTCGATTCGGTAGCCATAGCGGCTACCGGCGACCGCGGGCAGGCTGGCGCTGAACCAGCCGTGCTCGCCACGGGCCAGGGCCACGCGCCGGTCAGGCTCCAGGCACAGCTCGACGCTGCGGGCATCGGGTGCCCACAGCGCAAAGCGTGCAGTGTGGCTGTCGAGCATCACGGCCCCGTGGGTCGCGAGCCGGTCTGACCTCAAGGGCATACCTGCCACCTCGTCCTCAGCGGCTCACGTGGGCGCGCTCGACCAGTTCCTCGTACAAGCGAGCATAGGGTTCCACCGCCTGGCACCAGTTGAACGGCTGGGTCATGGCCAGGCAGCGCATGGCGCCCAGCAGGTCCGGCTTGCCGTAGACATAGAAGGCCCGGCAGAGTGCCTCGCGGTAGCTGTCGACGGTGGATTCGTCGAACAGAAAGCCGGTGACACCGTTTTCGATGGTGTCGGCCAGCCCCCCGGTGTTGCGCGCCACCGGCAGCGAGCCGAAACGCTGGGCGTACATCTGGCTCAGGCCGCAAGGCTCGTAGCGCGACGGCATCAGCAGGAAATCGCTGCCGGCGAACATGCGCCGGGCATCGGTTTCGTTGAAGCCGATACGTACACCGACCTGACCGGGGTAACGCAGGGCCAGTTCACGCATGGCCTGTTCTTCCTCAGGTTCCCCCCGACCGATGATCGCGATCTGGCCGCCCTGGCTGACGATGTAGTCGGCCACTCCCAGGGTGAGGTCCAGGCCTTTCTGGTAGACCAGCCGCGAGACCACCGCGAACAACGGCCCGGTCGAAGGCTTGAGGTCGAACAGTTCACGGACCTGGCGGGTGTTCTGCGCCTTGCCGTCCCAGTCGTTGAGGCTGAAGGGATGGGCCAGGTGCGGGTCGCTGGCCGAGTCCCAGCTTTCGTCGATGCCGTTGGGAATGCCGCTGAGCAGGCCCTGCTGGGCCTTGCTGCCGAGGAAACCATCGAGGCCGCAGCCAAAGTCCGGGGTGGTGATTTCCCGGGCATAGGTGGCACTGACCGTGGTGATGTGGTTGGAGTAGGCCAGGCCGGCCTTGAGGAACGACAGCTTGCCGTAGAACTCCATGCCTTCCTGCTGCAGGGCATGATCGGGGATTGCCAGTTCCGGGCAGCAGGCGCGGCTGACCACGCCTTGATAGGCCAGGTTATGGATGGTGAACAGGGTCGGGGTGCTCAGGCCGCGCCAGTGCATGTAGGCCGGGGCCAGCCCGGCAGGCCAGTCGTGGGCGTGCACCAGATCGGGCTTCCAGTGCACCATGCCCAAGCCTGCGGCGATCTCGGCGGCCGCCAGGCCCAGGCGGGCGAAGCGGATATGGTTGTCCGGCCAGTCGCGACCGTTGTTGGCACCATAGGGCGTGCCTTCACGCTGGTACAGCTCCGGGCAGATCAGTACATAGATGACCAGGCCGTCGGCCAGGTCCATGCGCCCGATCTTGCACGGCGGCAACGCCGCATGCCCACCCAGTTCCCCCACCAGGTGAATCGGGTTGTCGCTTTCCAGCACCTGCGGGTAACCGGGGATCAGCACCCGTACGTCATGCAAGTGGCGGATCGCCCGCGGCAAGGCGGCGGAGACGTCGCCCAGGCCGCCGGTCTTGACCAGATCGGCGATTTCCGAGGTCACGAACAGGACCTTGCGTTTATGTGGAGTGTGCCGGGAATCGGCGCCGGGTGCCCTGGCTGTCGTGTTGAAGTCCGTGATCACGGGGTCACGGTTGTCCGAGGTAAACTGCTCTACGTTGGGTTCGACAGCGGCACTGATCATACTTCTCTCCGTCCCTATGTGGCGGGTGTGCTCACCCGCTGTTGTGTGTGCTGAAGGCATCTCTCTGTGTATGAGGTGTGTAGTGCGTTCCCTGCCCCGAAAACTTACGCGCAAGCGCTATGCCAAACGGCGTTGCTACCGAAAGCGTACTGACGAAAGGGGTTTTGGACCGCGCCTGGATGTCCAGTAGCGGTGGCCTCCTAAAATTGCTGACCTGTTGCAATTGCGGAAAGTTCGACTTTTTTGAGGGCGAATTTTCCAGGCAATCCCGGGGCCGCTACTGAGTGTAGGAGAGAAGTCGGAAAAGTGTGACCCATTGGTCACTTTACTTTGCTGCGATGCCATGCCGTACAATTGGCCATCCGCGCCGACACCGCGCGGGCAGCCATTTTTCTAGCGATGGGTACGACAATGGATGTTGAAAAAATCCTGGTGCTGCAAGCCAGCTACAGCAACCCGATGCACGCCGAGGCCATCGGCCTGGTGCTCGATCACTATGCCCGCGATCCCATGGGCGGTGGCCAGGCGCTGGACCCGCAGTTGCTGGCGCAGTTGCCGCAGGAACTGGCCAAGCGGCCCCATGCCTTCAGCGTGCTGGCCTTTGTCGATGGCCAGCCGGCCGGCTTGGTCAATTGCTTTGAAGGGTTCTCCACCTTTGCCTGCCGGCCACTGGTGAACATCCATGACGTGTCGGTGGTGCCGGCTCATCGCGGCAAGGGCCTGAGCCACAAGATGCTGGCCAAGGTCGAGGAAATCGCCCGCCAACGCGGCTGCTGCAAATTGACCCTGGAAGTGCTCGAAGGCAACCCCGCAGCCCAGGGCAGCTACCGCTCGTTCGGCTTCGAGCATGCCTGCTTCGACCCGACCCATGGTGCCATGCAGTTCTGGAGCAAGGCGCTCTAGGCCGACTGGGGGCTCAGGTGAGGGCGGGTTTGTCGCTCGCCTGGGCCTGCTGCAATTGCAGGTTCAGGGCGGCCACTTGTTGCCGGAGCCGATCGCGCTCATCACGCAGCTGTTGCAATTCGTCCCGGCGAACCGTCACGTAGAGGGTCTGTGGCGGCATCTTCGGTAGCAGGGTTCCCATTGCACACCTCGCAAATGGTGGGTCGTAGTGACAAGCGTAGCGGCTTGATCCGGCGGCGATTCTGAATTCTTTTTTCTGTCATGGGAACTTTTTTGTTTCTGGCTGTCCCGCCGCCTGTCGTTGAACCACGGGCGCGCGGGCTGGACTAACCTTGAAGGCCTGAACGGGCGGTTTTTATCTGATTGGGAGCATCGGCACATGCAACTGGGAATCGTGGGGCTGGGCCGCATGGGCGGCAATATCGCAAGGCGCTTGATGCGCGGCGGCCATCGTATGGTGGTCCACGATCGGGACCGCAAGGCGGTGGAAACCCTGGTGGCCGAAGGCGCCAATGGCGCCCATGACCTCGGCGCCCTGGTGGCCAAGCTGGAAAAGCCACGGGCGGTCTGGGTGATGCTGCCGGCGGGTGAGCCCACCGAGCAGACCATCGCGCAACTGGCCGACCTGCTGGACGCCGACGACGTGATCATCGATGGCGGCAACACCTTCTACAAGGACGACATCCGCCGAGCCGCGGAGCTGGCCGGGCGCCAGTTGCATTATGTGGATGTCGGCACCTCGGGTGGCGTCTGGGGCCTGGAGCGTGGCTACTGCATGATGATCGGCGGTGAAAAGGCCGTGGTCGAGCGCCTTGATCCGTTGTTCGCCACCCTGGCCCCGGGGGTTGGCAACATTCCCCGTACCCGCGGGCGCCAGGGGCCGGCCGGTCGTGCCGAGCAGGGGTATATCCATGCCGGTCCCGCCGGGGCGGGGCACTACGTGAAGATGATCCACAACGGTATCGAGTACGGCCTGATGCAGGCCTACGCCGAAGGCTTCGACATTCTCAAGAGCAAGGGCAGCGAGGCCTTGCCGGCGGATCAGCGCTTTGACCTGGACCTGGCCGAGATCGCCGAAGTCTGGCGCCGTGGCAGTGTGGTCACCTCCTGGCTGCTGGACCTCACCGCCGACGCCTTGGTGGCCGATCCACAACTGGGCGGCTACAGCGGCTCGGTGGCTGACAGCGGCGAAGGGCGCTGGACCATCGATGCTGCGGTCGAGCAGGCGGTGCCGGTGCCGGTGCTGTCGAGTGCACTGTTCGCGCGCTTCCGTTCGCGCCAGCAGCAGGGTACCTACGCCGACCGGATGCTCTCGGCGATGCGCTTCGGTTTTGGTGGCCATGTCGAGAAAAAAGCCGAATGAGCAGTGCACAGATCGAAGCCGCACCACCTTGCAACCTGTTCCTCTTCGGCGCCAACGGCGACCTGGTCAAACGCCTGTTGACGCCAGCGCTGTACAACCTCAGTCGCGACCGCTTGCTGGATAAAAACCTGCGCATCATCGGCGTCGACCACAACCCGGCCAGCGACAGCGAGTTTGCCGAACGCCTGCACGCCTTCATGCGCGAGCGCGACAAGGCCAGCAGCGATGCCGGCAAGTGCCTGGACGACAAAGCCTGGGGCCGGCTAGCCACGCGAATCGGCTACCTGACCGGCGACTTTCTCGACGAGGCCACCTACCAGGCCATTGCCCGGCGGATCGAAAAGAACCCCAGTGACAACGCGGTGTTCTACCTGGCCACCTCGCCACGGTTTTTCGGCGAAGTGGTGCAACGCCTGGGCGCCGCCGGCTTGCTCGATGAATCCAATGGCTTTCGCCGGGTGGTGGTGGAAAAGCCTTTCGGCTCCGACCTTGCCAGTGCCGAAGCGCTCAATGCCTGCCTGCTCAAGGTGATGAGCGAAAAGCAGATCTACCGCATCGATCATTACCTGGGCAAGGAAACGGTGCAGAACATCCTGGTCAGCCGTTTTTCCAATGGCCTGTTCGAGGCCTTCTGGAACAATCACTACATCGACCACGTGCAGATCACCGCTGCCGAGACCGTTGGCGTGGAAAGCCGAGGGGCGTTCTACGACAGCACCGGTGCCCTGCGCGACATGGTCCCCAACCACCTGTTCCAGCTGCTGGCCATGGTCGCCATGGAGCCGCCGGCGGCGTTCGGGGCCGATGCGGTGCGCAGTGAAAAGGCCAAGGTGATCGGTGCCATCCGTCCCTGGTCGAAGAACATGGCCCTGAAAAACTCGGTGCGCGGCCAGTACACCGCGGGCAAACAGGGGCGCAAGAAACTGCCCGGTTATCGTCAAGAGCCCCGGGTCGCCCCCGACAGCCAGACCGAAACCTACGTGGCCCTGAAGGTGATGATCGACAACTGGCGTTGGGTCGGGGTGCCGTTCTACCTGCGCACCGGCAAGCGCATGAGCGTGCGCGATACCGAGATCGCCATCTGCTTCAAGCCGGCGCCTTACGCGCAGTTTCGCGACACCGAGGTGGACAAGCTCAAGCCCAACTACCTGAAGATCCAGATCCAGCCCAACGAGGGCATGTGGTTCGACCTGCAGGCCAAGCGGCCTGGGCCGGCGCTGGCCATGGAGAACGTCGAGCTGGGGTTCGCCTACAAGGATTTCTTCAAGATGCAGCCCTCCACCGGCTACGAGACGCTGATCTATGACTGCCTGACGGGCGACCAGACCCTGTTCCAGCGGGCCGACAACATCGAGAACGGCTGGCGGGCGGTGCAGCCGTTCCTCGATGCCTGGAAGGACGGGGGGGAGGTTCAGCCGTACGCCGCGGGTGACAACGGACCAGCAGCGGCCGATGAGTTGCTGGCGCGGGACCACAGGGTCTGGCACAGCATCGGTTGAACGCCATCGCGGGGGGGGGGGCGGGGGGGGGGGGGGGGGGGGGGGGGGCGGGGGGGGGGGGCGGGGGGGGGGGGGGGGGGGGGCGGCGCGGGG
>NZ_JBIVXC010000006.1:130120-143810 GCF_044769005.1 Pseudomonas sp. NPDC090755
TTTTTTTTTTGTTTGTTTTTGTTTTTCTGCGCGAGCCGCTCGCGGTGCGGCGTGTCCCCGCGTCCCCGACACCCCCCCCCCCCCCCCCCCCCCCCCCCCCCCCCCCCCGGCCGCCCCCCCCCCCCCCCCGACTCGACTTGCCCCGCGATGAGTCCGTCAAAGCCAGTAGGTCACCGCCCACCAGCCCAGCCCGCCCATGACCACCGTATAGGGCAGGGCCATCCACACCATCCGCCCGTACGACAGCCGGATCAGCGGGGCAATGGCCGAGGTCAGCAGGAACAGGAACGCCGCCTGGCCATTGGGCGTGGCCACGCTTGGCAGGTTGGTGCCGGTGTTGATCGCCACCGCCAAGGTTTCGAAGTGTTCGCGGCTCATGTGGCCGTTGAGGAACGCCTGCTTGACCTCGGTGATGTAGATGGTGGCGACGAACACGTTGTCGCTGATCGCCGACAGCAGGCCGTTGGCAATGAACAGCATGCCCGGCTGCTGCTCGCTCGGCAGTGCCAGCACCCACTGGATCAGCGGCGTGAACAGTTGCTGGTCGTGGATCACCGCGACCACGGCAAAGAACACCACCAGCAGCGCGGTGAACGGCATGGCGTCCTGGAAGGCGCGGCCCAGGCGGTGCTCGTCGGTGATGCCGGTAAAGGCGGTGATCAGCACGATCACCAGCAGGCCGATCAGGCCCACTTCGGCGATATGCAGGCCCAGGCTGACAATCAGGATCAGCGCAGCCACACCCTGCACCACCAGGGCGGCGCGTTGCTGGCCGGTGCGCTGGGCGTCGTCCTCGGCGGCGTAGGCGGCCAGGACGTCGCGCACATTGGCCGGCAGCAAGGTGCCATAGCCGAACCAGCGCAGCTTCTCCAGCAGCACACAGGTCACCAGGCCCGCCACCAGCACCGGCAGCGACACCGGCGCGACCTTGAGGAAGAAGTCGGCGAAGTGCCAGCCCATCTCGTGGCCGATCAGCAGGTTTTGCGGCTCACCCACCAGGGTACACACGCCGCCCAGCGCGGTGCCGACTGCACCATGCATCAGCAGGCTGCGCAGGAAGGCACGAAACTGGTGCAGGTCGTCGCGCTGCAGGTGGGCGATCTGCTGGTCGCTGTCCAGGTCCGACTCTTCCCGCGGGTTGCTCCCCGAGGCGACCCGGTGATAGACCGAGTAGAAGCCCACCGCGGCGCTGATGATCACCGCCGTCACGGTCAGGGCATCGAGAAAGGCCGAGAGGAACGCCGAGAGGAAGCAGAACAGCAAGGCCAGCAGGGCCTTGGAGCGCACCCCCAGGAGGATCCGCGAGAACACGAACAGCAGCAGGTCCTTCATGAAGTAGATGCCGGCGACCATGAACATCAGCAGCAGGATCACCGGAAAGTTGTGCTGCAACTCATCATACAGGGCCTGGGGCGTGGTCATGCCCAGCACCAGCGCCTCGATCACCAGCAGGCCGCCCGGCATCAGCGGGTAGCACTTGAGGGCCATCCCCAGGGTGAAGATGAACTGGATCACCAGCACCCAGCCGGTGACCACCGGGCCAAGGGTGAACAGCAGCAGCGGGTTGAGCAGCAGGAACAGGCACAGGGTGGCCTTGTACCAGCCGGGCGATTGCCCGAGGAAGTTGTGGGCCAGGGCGCCGGCCAGGGAGCGGGACATGAAATGTATCCTAATAATTCAAACAGGTGCGCACGGTGCCGGATACAGGCCATCAGATCAAGGTAAAAGTCCCGGTTTTGGCACAAGCACGGCCTTGGTCGAAATCACGGCCTTGATATAGTCAGGTGATCGAACCGGCTCTCTCAAGGAATGCAACTGTGAGCGACAACAAAGCACTCGAAGTCGAACTGACCGAATACCAGGCCTTCAAGGTCGAGCTCAAGAACAGCATCGCCCACGTTCAGATCAACCGCCCGGAAAAGGTCAACGCCATGAACGCGGCGTTCTGGAGCGAGATCGTCGAGATCTTCAAATGGATCGATGACACCGACGCGGTGCGCGCGGTGGTGATCAGTGGCGCCGGCAAACACTTCTCCGCCGGCATCGACCTGATGCTGCTGGCCTCGGTGGCCAACGAACTGGGCAAGGATGTCGGTCGCAACGCCCGCCTGCTGCGCCGTACCATCCTGCGCATGCAGGCCTCGTTCAACGCCGTGGACAACTGCCGCAAGCCAGTGCTGGCAGCCATCCAGGGCTACTGCATCGGCGGCGCCATCGACCTGGTCTCGGCCTGCGACATGCGCTATTGCAGCCGTGACGCGCAGTTCTCGATCAAGGAAATCGACATGGGCATGGCCGCCGATGTCGGCACCCTGCAGCGTCTGCCGCGCATCATCGGCGACGGTATCCTGCGCGAACTGGCCTACACCGGGCGCACGGTGGAGGCCGATGAAGCCCAGCGCATCGGCCTGGTCAACCGCGTCTACGACGACCATGCCGCGCTGCTCGACGGAGTCTTTGCCATTGCCGCCGAAATTGCGGGAAAATCCCCCATTGCCGTGGCCGGCACCAAGCATATGATCAGCTACATGCGCGATCACCGCATCGACGATGGCCTGGAGTACATCGCCACCTGGAACGCCGCCATGCTGCAATCGACCGATCTGCGGGTGGCCGTGGCTGCCCACATGAGCAAACAGAAACCCGAGTTCGCCGACTGACTCACAGCGGCGTACCGTGCAAGGAGCCGCAAGATGTCAGCGCGTTGGACCACCGCAGTACTGGACACGAACCTCGCCGGCGGCTGGGCGGTCGCCCGCTGCAGCGAGGGCTTTCTGGTTGATGGCAACGGCGCGCTGTTCCCGCGCGACTGGCTCAAGCGCCAGGAACTGGACGTGCTGTTCGAGCACGGCATCGGTCATTTCGACGGCCAGCCGGTGTACCTGCTGGAGCTCAAAGGGTCGCAGGCAGTCGCCGGTTGCAGCTGGCGCGGCCTGCGCCAGTTCATGCTCGAAGGCGACTTCGACACCTACAAGATCCTCGGCTATGCCGCGCAGATTGGCACCTGGGCCCGCGAGCACCGTTTCTGTGGCAGCTGCGGCCAGCCCATGAGCCAGATCCAGCTGGAGCGGGCGATGTATTGCCAGCCCTGCGACCTGCGCAGCTACCCGCGGATCTCGCCGAGCATGATCGTGCTGATCACCCGCGGCGACGAGATTCTTCTGGCCCGTTCACCACGCTTCGTCACCGGCGTCTACAGCACCCTGGCGGGCTTTGCCGAACCCGGCGAGTCGGCCGAGGATTGCCTGGTGCGCGAGGTGCGCGAAGAAGTGGCGATCGAGGTGCAGAACATCCAGTACGTCGGCAGCCAGTGCTGGCCGTTCCCGCATTCGATGATGCTGGGTTTTCATGCCGAGTACGCCGGTGGCGAGATCGTCATGCAGCCTGACGAGATCGAAGATGCCCAGTGGTTCCGGGTCGATGCGCTGCCGCCGCTGCCGGCGGGGCGCTCGATTGCTCGGTACCTGATCGACCTGTACGTGGCGCGCCGCCTAGGCCTGGCCGAACCAGTGCTGCCACGCTAGGCGCACGGTCAGGGCCAGCACCACGGTGATGAACACCGGGCGGATGAACTTGCTGCCACCGCTGATGGCGGTGCGGGCACCAAAGAACGCACCGACCATCAGCGCCGAGCCCATCGACAAGCCCACCAGCCAGTCAACCTGGCCAGAGAAGATGAACACCGACAGGGCGGCGGCGTTGCTGACGAAGTTCATGCTGCGCGCCACGCCGCTGGCCTTGACCAGGTCGATGGGGTAGAGCAGCAGCGTGCTGACGGTCCAGAAGGCGCCGGTGCCGGGGCCGGCCACGCCATCGTAGAAGCCCAGGGTCAGGCCCTGGGGCAGCTGCCATTTCTTCTTCACCGGTACGTCGGCGTCCAGCGGTGCCTTGGGCGTGCCGCCGAACAGCAGGTAGACGCCACAGAGAAAGACGATCACCGGCAGCATCTTGTTCAGCCATTCGGCCGGCAGGTAATGGGCGATGACCGCACCGAGCAGGGCGCCGACAAAGGTGCCGAACAGGGCATGGCGCCATTGCGTCGGATGGAACAGCTTGCGCCGGTAGTACGTGAAGCCGGCGGTGGCCGAACCGAAGGTCGAGCTGAGCTTGTTGGTGCCCAACACCAGGTGAGGCGGCATGCCGGCGGTGAGCAGGGCCGGGGTGGTGAGCAGGCCACCGCCGCCGGCGATGGCGTCGATGAAGCCGGCGACGAAGGCCACGGCGGCGAGGATTAGCAGGGTGGTGGGTTCTACACTGAGTTCGAAAGGCATGGGATCGGCTTGGCAGGGCGCGCAACCGCAGCGCGGGACGGCCGACATGGTAAACCCAAGCGCCTGGACTGCCCAGCCGTAGATGCCATGGCAAGGCGATATATAAGTAGTCCGCCGAATCCTCACCAGCATGGTCAAGTGATGTTTTCCTCACCATCGAGACTTGACCATGATTGCGCCTGAAGACGGAATTCATACTGCTTTCTTGCGCCAGCGCTTGCCGAACTGGGCAAGGCATGCGCATGAGCAGCAACTGGCATCGTTGCACCTGGGATTGTTACCCGCCCAGGAATCGGCCTGGCTAAACAAGGCAACCCCAGCACAGCGGCAACACCTGGCCACGCTGGCGCGCTCGGCTGCTGACGCCCGACGCCAGGCGGCTCTGGCGCTGCGCGGGCTCAAGGATATCCATGGGTTTTGCCGGCCTTTGCTCGAAGACGCCATCCAGCGCGACCATGGCCTGACCGTCGATAGCCTCACCCATGAATTCGTGCACCTGCGCGATGATGCCAGCCTGCGCTCCGACGCGTTGTCAGAGGTGCTGATCGCCCGACAGCCGCTGCTCCAGGCGGCACTGCAGAACTTCGAAGTGGCGCAGATGGATGAGCTGCGCTACAACCGCTACAGCCAGCTGGCGCCACTTGAGGCGTTGCAACCTTTTCCGGAAACAGTTGACCCGCAGCGCCGCGCCAGCGACTCGATTCGCTACAGCAGTACCCTGGCGCTGACGCCGGAGCAGTTTGCCGGTTTGTGTCGCGACCTGGATTTGGGGAAGCGCTATCAGGATCACCTCACGGCGGTGTTCGAGGGGGCGGTCAGCGGGCCTTTGATTCGTCGCAACTATGTGCGCGCGCAAAAGCTTGAACTGCAAGTGCAGCTCAAGCTGGCGCAGCTCAAGGGCGATATCGATGCCGACCTGCATGAGCGAATCGAAGGGCTGTTGCGCCAGCCGACAGTGGAGACCGGGCATTCGCTGACCCTCAGCCACCTGGCAGTCGCCGGCTTTGCCTTGGCCGATGTTGTATTGATTTGCGAATCCGCCCAGGGGATCGGTGCGAGTGAGCGCTGCGTGGCCTACCTGCCAGGGGACACCCAGGCGCCGCTCAAGCAGTACCCCTCGCGCAGCGCTTTTGCCCAGGCGCTCAAGGCGCGTCTGGTCGACCCGAAGGAACAGGGGTTTATCCGCACCTTGGTGGCGCGCAGCCAACAAGCCGGTTTTGTGCGCGCCCTGAGTCTGCCGTCCACCGTGCATGGCGTCGACGCACTGGTCGAGCACCCGGTGATTGGCGATCTGTTCGAGCGCCATTTCAACTTGATGCTGGCCCGCACCCGAACCGAAGCCCGCGCAATTGCGGTACCGACCGCCGAGGTCGACTATCAGGCCTGGCTCACCTCGCTGGACCAGTATGCCTCCTTTGGCCTGAACATCCTCAATGGCGCAGCCTTCTTCGTTCCGGCGTTGGGGCCGATCATGCTGACGATCATGGCCGGGCAATTGATGGAGGAGGCCTTCGAAGGTGTCCAGGCTTGGGAAGCCGGCGACCAGGAACAGGCCCTGGCGCATTTGAAATCCATCGCCATCAACGTCGCGGTGACCGTCGGGCTGGGCGCTGGGGCCCATGGTGTGTTGCGTCTGACCAGTGTCTCGCCGGTGGTTGACCAGCTGGTGGAGGTGGAGCGCCCGGATGGTCAGCGGCGGTTGTGGAAGCAGGACCTGGCGCCCTATCAAAGCCATCACGAGCTGGCGGAGGGTTTGCTGCCTGATGCCTCGGGTGTCTACCGTCAGAGTGGGCGCAGCTATGTGAAGGAGGGCGGGCGTTACTACGAGTTGGTGGATGAACGCGCCCGGCCATGGCGTTTGCGCCACCCCACGCAGGCTGATGCCTATGAGCCGGCCTTGCAGCACAATGGACAAGGCGCCTGGCACTCGCCCCATGAACAACCCTTGCGCTGGTCGCGACGTCAGCTGATGCGCCGCCTGGGGCAAAGTGTGGAGGCCTTGAGCGACGAGGAGCTGGATCAGGCCTGTGAGCTGACCGGCACCCATGGCGACGCCTTGCGGCGCATGCACATTGACGGCGAACCCGTTGATCCCTTGTTGGCCGACAGCTGTGAGCGGCTGCTTATCCGCAAGCAGATAGGGCAGGTCATCGAGGGGATTGGCAGGGGGGCGCGAACCACGCTGGAGGCGGACTTTATCGCTGAGCTGATGCCAGAGATTGCCGGGTGGCCGCAAGGGTTGGCGCTGGAGCTGTTCGAGGGGCCCGAGCCTTGGGGGGCCTCGGCGCTCTATGGTGAACGGCCAGGCTTTGCCGGCAACCCGGTAAAAGTGACCCGGACCGAACTGCAAAATGGCCAATGGGCCGGGGTCGTTATCGAGCAGTTGGATGACCGCGCACTGGCCAGCCTGTTTCCCGAGCAGGTACCTGCGCACGAAAGGGTCGGGGCCTTGCGCCGTGAGGTCGCCGAGCATGTGTCCCAACGTCGGGCTGAAATCTTTGCCAGTCGCTACCGGGATGCTGGTGCACCGTCCTCATTGCTGGATGAACTGCGGCGTCGGTTCAAAACCCTCGAGCCCCCGCTGGCGCGTCGGGTGATCGAACAGGCCCCGGCGTCTGCCAGGCGTCAGTGGTCCGAGCGCGGGGTCTTCCCCGAGTCCATCGCACGTCAGGCGCGCCGGATAGAAGCCGAACGTTCGCTGGTACGGCGCCTGGAGGGCTTGATCTGGCCGGAGCTGGCAGATGCGCGGAGTGAAGGCCTGGTGTTCGAGGCGCTACCGGAACTCGCCGGCTGGTCATCCGAAGTCTGTCTGCAGCTGCGTGTCGGTTCTGTACAGGGGCCGGAGGTGACACGCGTCGGCAACGGCAGAGCTGCGGTTCAACGACGTATTGTCCGGGAAAGCCAGGGGTATCGAGCCTACGCCAACGACCAGGCACTGCACTCGCTCTATCCCGAGGCGGCCCGTAATGATGTCTTCCGGGCGATTTTGCATGCGCTCCCCGATGTTCGGCGCAAGGCGCTGGGCTTGAGCACGGGAGATGCCGAAGTGCTCAAGGTCAGGCTCCTGCACCGTATTTCAGAGCTGCGTTCGCGCTGGACGGCCTCAACCAGGCGCCCGGCACAGGGTCGCTTGCGTGGCGGGGGGGACGGTACCGACGCATCGGGCTATGCGATCCAGAGCAGCGAAGACGTACTGATCCAGCGGTTGCGTGAACTCTTCCCGCACCTCGATGACGACCAGGTGCTGGATACGTTGGCGGCCTGGCGGAACCTTGGGCACCAGCCGGTCGACATGCTGGCCAACTATCGCCAGGCACTGGATGTCCGGCAGCGGGCATTGCGGCAATGGGCTGGCGTCCATGAGGGACGCCAGCACATGTCCAGGGAGGTGATCAGGTGCTGGCGCGAAACTCGGATGGCTGACCTGTTTGCGCCGACTCACATTGTGGAGATCGACCTTATCGGGCTAGACCTGCACGATGTTGACCTGCACGATTTCCCGGATCTGGACTGGGACCTGGGCCAGGTCAACGAGCTCAACCTGGGAAGCAACAACCTGAGCAGCTTGCCAGAAGCCTTCACCCGGCATTTTACCGGTGTGAGGTACTTGTACCTGGAAGATAACCTGTTTGATGCCATACCAAACGTTCCGAACGCGGGGCAATTGCGTGTACTGGACATGTCCGACAACGCCTTGCTCCAGGCCCCGCACATCGCACAGATGTTGAATCTACGCAGGTTAACGCTTGAAAGGTGTGGGCTGACAGCTATTCCTGAGAACCTGGCCAACCTGCAGCGAGCAAACGTGGTGGACCTCAGGGGCAACGCAATCGTGCACATCGAAGAAGACAGCTTCCAGCTCCCGCCGCGGATCAGGCGAGCGCTGGACCTGCGTGACAATCCGCTGGATGAGCAAAGCAATGGGCGAATTGTCGAGCACTATCAAACTGAGCACGTCGACCTGCTGGTCAGCGAACGCTTCTATCAGTTCTTGCTCCATGAGGCGAATGACGCCCAGCGTGCACTGTGGCAACGCTTACGGGAGATTCCCGAATGCCTGCAGGCCATGCGCAACGTGGTGGATATCGAGCTCACGGCGGTCTATGCCCAGGCACGGGCAACCACACTAAGGCGGGCCTGGGACATCCTCGAGATGCTGGAGCACGATCCTGCGCTGCGCGCGCGCGCGGGTGCTGAACCTCATCTGTTGTCCATCGAATGGGAGGCACAACTGAGTCGGATCAATCAGGTCGCCGCAGGCTTGCCCCGTGCCCGTGAGCTGGTGCGCCTGGCTGTGCAGCGCAGTCGGCTGGAACATATCCAGAGGCGCTTCAATGAAGCATTTCCTGACCAATTCATGGCGGTGGATGGAGGCGAGGGCGATGAGCATGAGGCCCTCTGGCAGCATCTACTGCATGCCGTGACCCGAGACGGGGCTGTTGAGATCTCGCAGGCGCCGCGTGATGGCGAGCCTCTCGAGCCCT
The DNA here is from genome assembly GCF_044769005.1 of Pseudomonas sp. NPDC090755. NCBI lineage: Bacteria > Pseudomonadati > Pseudomonadota > Gammaproteobacteria > Pseudomonadales > Pseudomonadaceae > Pseudomonas > Pseudomonas sp. NPDC090755. The sequence goes on from NZ_JBIVXC010000006.1 coordinate 138,876, forward strand.
TGGGCGGGATTCAGCTTCCACCGGACCTGGTGCAAGCGCTGCAAGCAGAACTTGTCGAATTGTCCGCCAGCACAGCACATGGCTTGAACATTGTGCTGGGGTCGGTGGTGGATGAGGGGCTTGCTGAAGGTCGTCGCTTTCATAATGGTTTCTGGACTGAATATGCCCTAGACCGGGCCGGTAGCCCTCGTGAAGTCTGGCTCCAGGGGCGCCGGCAGTTGCAGACTCAAGTAGAACGTGGCCAGATCAGCGCACAGGTCTGGCACGAGCGCATCAATATCCTGCGGGCTGGGTATCAAGACAATCTGCAACGCTGGCTCAGGCACTTGACCCATGTGATTGCCACCGGGCAAAACTTCGACTGGTAAACGGCAGGCCCCGCGCCTGATCAGGCGCGGGGCTTGTCTCACGACAGGAAACCGCCATCCACATTCAGCGCCACGCCCGTGGTGTAGCTCGACGCATCGCTGGCCAGGTACAGCACCGCACCGGCCATTTCCTTCGGATCGGCCACGCGCTTGAGCGGGATCTGCTGCAGGGCGGTGTTGAGGATCGCATCGTTCTTGACCAGCGCCGAGGCGAACTTGGTGTCGGTCAGGCCCGGCAGCAGGGCGTTGCAGCGAATGCCGAACGGCGCGCATTCCTTGGCGAAGACCTTGGTCATGTTGATCACCGCGGCCTTGGTCACCGAGTAGATGCCCTGGAACACGCCGGGCGACACGCCGTTGATCGAGGCCACGTTGATGATGCTGCCACCACCGTGCTCGCGCATCAGCTTGCCGGCTTCCACCGACATGAAGAAGTAGCCGCGAATGTTGACGTCGACGGTCTTCTGGAAGGCGCCCAGGTCCGTGTCCAGCACGTTGCAGAACTGCGGGTTGGTGGCGGCGTTGTTGACCAGGATGTCCAGGCGCCCGAACTGCTCGCGAATGCCGGCAAACACCGCATTGATCTGCTCTATCTCACCGATGTGACAGGCAACGGCCGTGGCCTTGCCACCGGCTGCGATGATGGCGTCGGCCACCTGCTGGCAGCCCTCCAGCTTGCGGCTGGAGACGATCACATGGGCACCTTGCTGGGCCAGTAGATGGGCGATGGCTTCACCAATGCCACGGCTGGCACCGGAAACAAAGGCGACTTTGCCGTCGAGGTCGAACAGGTGGGTCTTGGACATGGTCTTTTCCTTGTTGTAGTGGTCAGAGGCTGGACGTGGCGATGACCTGCAGGCTCATGTGCTCCAGCAACGTGTTCATGTGGATGAACTGGGCGAAGCGCTTGTCCTGGGTCTGGCCGTGGTAGAAGCGGTAGTAGATCTGCTGGACGATCCCGGCCAGGCGGAACAGGCCGTAGGTGTAGTAGAAGTCGTAGTTGTCGATGCGGATGCCGGCGCGCTCGGCGTAGTAGTCGACGAACTGCTGGCGGGTGAGCATGCCCGGGGCGTTGCTCGGCTGGCGACGCATCAGCTGCACGGGGGCAGGATCCGCCGCTTCGATCCAGTAGGCCAGGGTATTGCCCAGGTCCATCAGCGGGTCGCCGATCGTGGTCATCTCCCAGTCGAGTACGCCGATGATGCGCATCGGGTTGTCGGCATCGAGGATGACGTTGTCGAAGCGATAGTCGTTGTGCACGATGGCAGGCTTGGGATGATCGGCCGGCATCTTCTCGCGCAACCAGGCAACGACCTTCTCCCAGCGCGGCGCATCGGGAGTCAGGGCCTTCTCATAGCGGCTGCTCCAGCCTTCGATCTGGCGCTGCACGTAGCCTTCAGGTTTGCCCAGGTCGCCCAGGCCGCAGGCGTTGTAGTCGACCTGGTGCAACTCGACCATGCGATCGATGAAGCTCTTGCACAGCGCTTCGGTGCGTCCGGCGTCCAGGCCCAGCGCCGGCGGCAGGTCGGAGCGCAGGATGATGCCCTTGACCCGATCCATCACGTAGAACTCGCCACCGATCAACGACTCATCGGTGCAATGCACGTAGGCCTTGGGGCAATAGGGGAAGCCGCTGTTGAGCTGGTTGAGGATGCGGAACTCGCGGCCCATGTCGTGGGCCGACTTGGCCTTGTGGCCGAACGGCGGGCGGCGCAGGACGAACTCGCGTCCGGGGTACTGCACCAGGTAGGTCAGGTTCGAGGCACCGCCGGGGAACTGGCTGATCCGGGGCGTGCCGCTCAAGCCCTGGATGTTAGCCTTCAGATAAGGGTCGATCACAGCGACATCGAGTTCTTCGCCGGGGCGGACCTGGGTGGACTGGTCAGTGAGCGTCATGCTTTTCCCTTATGATGGAAGCCAGAGATTATTGGCTAATCTAATTCTCGTGACCGGCCTGGACAAGCCTTGCACAGCCTTATAGGCCAGCGTGTTGCAGGTCGATCAACGCCCCTGATGCCATGCGCCATGGCGCAGGCAAAAAAAAACCGAAGCACTTGAAGGCTTCGGTTTTGTTCGGCATCAGCGCAAGGCTCAGGCCGGGAACAGCTCGCTCAGTTTCATCGACAGCATCATGTCGCCTTCGACGCGCAGCTTGCCGCCCATGAAGGCCTGCATGCCGTCGGTCTCGCCGCTGACGATGCCCTTGAGGGTTTCGCTGTCCAGCACCAGGGTGCAGTTGGCATCGGCGTTTTCGCCTTCCTGGATTTCGCAGGTGCCATCCTTGACGATCAGGGCGTAGTGCTTGTCTTCGTCGGTGATGTTGAAACCGAACACCAGGTCAAGACCGGCAGCAGCGGCTGGGTTGAACTTGGCTTTCATCGCTTCGACGGCTTTTGCTACATCGCTCATGGTGTGTTCCTTGTTAAGTGATTTGCGCGACCTTGCGGGTCGCAACGAGCCGGTGCTCAACGGTAGGTGATGAGCGCCGGCGCCTTCAACAGCTGCACGTGTGCCTGGCTGTTGAAGGAAGCCAGGGCCACCTCGCGGCCACGAAACTTCAGGTGGCTGAGCGAGGTGTTGACGATCTGCCAGTTCAGCTCGAAAGCCTGGCCGGCAGTGATACGGGTTACCAGGTGGAGCAGGGCGGCGATGGTGCCGCCGGAGGTGAAGATCGCAATATTGTCGCCGCTGCCGGCCTGTTGCAGCACCCGCTGCAGGCCGTCGTCGACGCGCTGGACGAACGCCTGCCAGGATTCGGCGCCTTCGCAGGCGTGCTCACCGCCATGCCAGCGCTGCACCAGCAGGGCGAACAGGCGCTGGAACTCGCTGCGGTTCTGTGTGCCGTTGCGCAGGATGTGCGCAGCCTCGGGCTCCTGCGGCAACAGACCGGGCAGCAAGGCGCGGATCACCGCATCGGCATCGAACTCGTTGAAGGCGTTGTCGGTCTCCAGGAGCGGTACCTCACAGCCTGCGTTGTGCATGGCCGCCAGGGCCAGGCGTGCGGTGTCCTGCTGACGGCGCAGGTCGCCGGCCAGGCAGCGGTCGAGGCGCAGGCCCAGTTGAGCCAGGTGCTCGCCGAGTGCTTCGCTCTGGCGGATGCCCACGGGCGAGAGGACGTCGTAGTCGTCCGCACCGAATGAAGCCTGGCCATGTCGAATCAGGTAGATACTGCCCACGTCGTCCGCCTGCGCTAAGGATGAGCCGAGGTTAGGTTGCCGCCAGCAGGCTGTCAATGAAAAAACATACAAGCGTTTGAAAAGGGCGTTTGAACTGCATTGCCGGAGATTTCCTACGCTGGTAGGGGCCGGGCGGCCTCGGTATGCTTGACTATCGGTTCGCGCCGTACCGGCGCAGGCATGTTAAGGAGTTACTGTGGAGTTTCTTGCAGAGTACGCAAGCTTTCTCGCCAAGACCGCGACCCTGGTGATCGCGATCCTGATTGTCCTCTCGGCGATCGCCGGACTGCGCGGCAAGGGTCGGCGCAAGGCGGGCGGGCAATTGCAGGTCAACAAGCTCAACGAGTTCTACAAGGACCTGCGCGAGCGCCTGGAATCCGGGATGCTCGACAAGGCCGAGCTCAAGGCCCTGCGCAAGCAGCAGGCCAAGGAGCAGAAGCAGCAGAAGAAAAAGCCCGACGACAAGTCGCGGGTGTTCGTGCTCGATTTCGATGGCGACATCAAGGCTTCGGCCACCGAAAGCCTGCGCCACGAGATCAGCGCCGTGCTGAGCCTGGCCACCCCCCGTGACGAAGTGGTACTACGCCTGGAAAGCGGCGGCGGCATGGTCCACAGCTATGGTCTGGCCGCCTCGCAACTGGCGCGCATTCGCCAGGCCGGCGTGCCGTTGACCGTGTGCATCGACAAGGTGGCTGCCAGCGGCGGCTACATGATGGCCTGCATCGGCGAGAAGATCGTCAGCGCACCCTTCGCCATCCTCGGCTCGATCGGCGTGGTGGCGCAGTTGCCCAACGTCAACCGCCTGCTGAAGAAGCACGACGTCGATTTCGAAGTGTTCACCGCCGGCGAGTACAAGCGCACCGTCACCGTGTTTGGCGAGAACACCGAGAAGGGCCGGGAGAAGTTCCAGGAAGACCTGGACGTCACCCACCAGCTGTTCAAGGACTTCGTCTCCCGCTATCGCCCGCAGTTGCACATCGACGAGGTGGCGACCGGTGAGGTGTGGCTGGGCGTGGCGGCGCTGAACAAGCACCTGATCGACCAGCTGATGACCAGCGACGAGTATCTGAGCCAGCGCGCCCGTGAGGCCAACCTCTATCACCTGCACTATGCCGAGCGCAAAAGCCTGCAGGAGCGGGTAGGGCTGGCAGCCGGCACGGCGGTCGAGAAGACCGTGTTGGGGTTGTGGAGCAAGCTGGGGCAGTGGCGGGTGTGAGCGCCATCGCGTTGTAGCCGCTGCCGCCAGGCTGCGACCTGTGGGGGTGAAATGCATCGCGGGGCAAGTCGGGACGCCGCATCGCCGCTCCCACAGTGAGTCCGGTGGTTGGGGGGACCCGGGGACCCCCCCCCAAACGCCAATGGGAAACGCACACGGCTAGGCAGGGGAAAGT
>NZ_JBIVXC010000006.1:143820-279915 GCF_044769005.1 Pseudomonas sp. NPDC090755
CCCGGACGGGGGGGTGTTACGCCCGCGGGGGCCCCCGGCGCGCCCCCCCCCCCCCCCCCCTGGCGGGCGGGGGCCGGCGCGCGCCCCCCACTGCCCCCGCGATCAGGCTGAAGGATCAGCGACGACGGAACAGCGGTTGCGGTTCGTCAGTGGCGGCCTGGTAGGTCACCGAAAAGTCTTGCAGGCTTTGCAGTGCTTCTTCCGGATCCTTGTCGGCACGCAAGGCGAAGGCGTCGAAACCGCAGCGTTTCATGTAGAACAGCTGGTCACGCAGCACATCGCCAATGGCACGCAGTTCACCGGTGAACTTGTAGCGATCACGCAGCAGGCGCGCATTGGAGTAGTTGCGCCCGTCGGTGAAAGCCGGGAAGTTCAGGGCGATGACCTGGAACTCGTTGGCGTCTTCGCCGATTTCTTCGGCTTCTTCATCGGCGTCCAGCCACACACCCAGGCCGCCGTCGCGGGCCTTGAGCATACGGCTGTGCTCACGCCACAGCTGCAACGGCACGATGTAGTCGTCGCAGTTGGTCACCTCGTCGATGCTGAAGTCCTTGGGCAGCAGGTGCCAGGTTTCGTCGACGATCGCGTTGTTCTTAATGATTCGCTGCATAGACGCGTTCCTTGAAGGGGTCGATGCCAATTCGCTGGTAGGTGTCGATGAAGCGCTCGTCTTCGGTACGTTTTTCAACGTAGACGGCGATCAGCTTCTCGATCACATCCGGCATGTCGTCCTGGGCGAAAGAAGGGCCGAGGATCTTGCCCAGGCTGGCGTCGCGGCTGGCGCTGCCACCGAGGGAGACCTGGTAGAACTCTTCGCCTTTCTTGTCCACCCCGAGAATGCCGATATGGCCGACGTGGTGGTGACCACAGGCGTTCATGCAGCCGGAGATGTTCAGGTCCAGTTCACCGATGTCGAACAGGTAGTCCAGGTCGTCGAAACGGCGCTGGATGGATTCGGCGATCGGGATCGACTTGGCGTTGGCCAGGGAGCAGAAGTCGCCGCCCGGGCAGCAGATGATATCGGTCAGCAGGCCGATGTTCGGCGTTGCGAAACCGTTCTCGCGAAGTTCGAGCCACAGCGCGTGCAACTGGCTTTGCTCGACGTCGGCGAGGATGATGTTCTGCTCGTGGGAGGTGCGCAACTGGCCGAAGCTGTAACGCTCGGCAAGGTCGGCCACGGCATCGAGCTGCTTGTCGGTCAGGTCGCCCGGGGCAACGCCGGTGGGCTTGAGCGACAGGGTCACGGCAACGTAGCCCGGCTTCTTGTGTGCCAGGACGTTGCGGGCGCGCCAGCGGGCGAAGCCCGGGTGCTGTTGTTCCAGCTCGCTGAAGTCGAGGTTGTCCAGCGCCTTGTAGTCCGGGTCGACGAAGTGCTTGGCCACGCGCTGGACTTCGGCTTCGGTCAGGGTGCTGCTGCCGCCGCGCAGGTGGACCATTTCGGCCTCGACCCTCTCGGCGAAGACTTCCGGCGTCAGGGCCTTGACCAGGATCTTGATGCGCGCCTTGTACTTGTTGTCGCGACGGCCATAGCGGTTGTACACCCGCAGGATCGCGTCCAGGTAGCTGAGCAGGTCCTGCCAGGGCAGGAACTCATTGATGAAGGCACCGACCACCGGGGTACGGCCCAGGCCGCCACCGACCAGGACACGGAAGCCCAGCTCGCCGGCGTCGTTGTACACCGGCTCCAGGCCGATATCGTGCACTTCGATGGCCGCGCGGTCGCTGGACGCGCCGTTGATGGCGATCTTGAACTTGCGCGGCAGGTAGGCGAATTCGGGGTGGAAGGTGGTCCACTGACGGACGATCTCGCACCAGGGGCGCGGGTCGATCACTTCATCGGCAGCGACACCGGCGAACTGGTCGGTGGTGACATTGCGCAGGCAGTTGCCGCTGGTCTGGATCGCGTGCATCTGCACGGTGGCAAGTTCAGCGAGGATGTCCGGGATGTCTTCCAGCGCAGGCCAGTTGTACTGCACGTTCTGCCGGGTGCTGATGTGGGCGTAGCCCTTGTCGTAGTCGCGTGCGATCTTCGCCAGCATCCGCGTTTGGCGGGAGGTCAGCTGGCCATAGGGCACGGCGACCCGCAACATCGGGGCAAAACGTTGGACATAGAGGCCATTTTGCAGGCGCAGGGGGCGGAACTCTTCTTCGCTCAGCTCACCGGCCAGGTAGCGGCGGGTCTGATCACGGAACTGCTTGACGCGGTCCTCGATGATCCGCTGATCGTACTCGTCGTATACGTACATAGGGGTCCTGTTCTCAAGCTGCTTGCAGCTAATCGCGCGCACGGCCGCGCACTCCCAAGCGGAGCCGAAGCAAGATAGCAGTTTGCGTTTATGCGCAAAAGTGATGTTTTTGCATATGAAAAGAACCATTTGGACTAAGTGAGATTGACTGGCATTTGGCCCGAACCGCAGTGCGGCAGGGTATGATTGGCGGTTTGATCAGCAGGAGTGAATCGGCATGCTCAAGGCCCTGTGCCGCAGCCTGTGCCTGAGCTTGCCACTGGCGACCAGCGTCCAGGCTGCCTCGGTGGTGTTTCTCAATCCGGGTTATTCCAACGAGACCTTCTGGGTCGATTACTCGCGTTTCATGCAGGCCGCCGCGAGCGACCTGGGCATGCAACTCACCGTGAAGTACAGCGAGCGGCGTGCTGACCTTGCGTTGAGCCAGGCGCGTCAGGTGCTCACGGGTACTGCGCGTCCGGATTATCTGGTGCTGGTCAACGAGCAATATGTCGCGCCGGAGATCATCCGGCTGTCACGGGACAGCGGGGTCAAGCTGTTTCTGGTCAACAACGGCCTGACCCCGGGGCAAGCCGAACTGATCGAGTCCCACCCGGAAAAATACCCGCCCGTACTTGGCACACTGACCAGCAACGATGAGCAGGCCGGTTACCAGATGCTCAAACAGTTGATCAGCCAATTGCCTGTTTCGGCGGCGGTTGAGCCTGTCGAGATGTTGGCGTTTTCCGGTATCAGCACTACGCCGGCGGCCAGGTTGCGCGAGCAGGGCATGCGCCGGGCGCTGGCCGAACACCCCGAGGTACGCCTGCGCCAGGTGGTCTATGGTGGCTGGCGCAGGGACCGGGCCCATGAGCAGGCCCGGCAGTTGCTACAGCGCTATCCGGGTATACGGCTGGTGTGGTCGGCCAATGACGAGATGGCCTTCGGTGCCATGCAGGCGGCTGTCGAAGCCGGTTATGTACCGGGCAAGGACATCCTGTTCAGTGCCATCAACAGTTCGCCAGAAGCCTTGCAGGCACGTATCGACGGGCGTTTGAGCGTCCTGCTGGGGGGGCACTTCTCCCTGGGGGGCTGGGCCATGGTGCTGTTGCACGATGATGCATTGAAGCTGCCGATCACCCGCGACGGGCGCCACGCATTCCAGGTGCCGGTGCTGCAGGTGATCGACGCCGCACGCGCCCAACGCTGGCTCAAGCTGCAGGGCAAGGTCGACTATGGGCTGGACTTCAGGCATTTCAGTGCCCAGGGGCAGGGGACTGATTACCGGTATCCCTTCCTGCGCGCACCCGTCGACTACTAGATAAATAACTACGCCCCGGGACTCTCGACAAACTGGTGTCGTACCGCTTTCCCAAAAGCAGGTACCTGCCATGACAACGCTACTTCGTCCCGCCGACCACATTGACGCGCTGATCGCCCGCCGATTGCCCGCCTGGCTTGCCCAGGCAAGCCCCGATCAACTGACCCTGTTTCACCGCAGCCTGGCACTGCAGCAGCGTGCCCAGCAGCACCTGGCACCGCTGATCCAGGCAATACCGCCACTGGATGCCTTTGCCGCACCCTTGCTGGCCGAAGCGTTGGCCGCGCACCTGGGGCGCCCGGTGGATGTCCATCGCGCGACGATAAATCTGGTCTGGCAAACGCGCAGCACCGGCCTGCAATTCATCCAGGATGCGAATTACCGTTTTTCCCAGAGCCTGCTGGCGGCAGCCTTGCACAACTTTGCGCCTGAAGAAACCAGTCCAGGGAGCTTTTCCGAGCAGAGCAGGCTGTTGGATGAGCAGGGGGGGGAACTGAATATCGCCCCCCATGTGTTTGCCCAGATCTGCCGCATGCTGGATCTGGGCAAACAGTACCAGGACGTGCTCACGGCGCAACTTTCGACCGATGCGGTCGCAGCAAACGTCAATGCGCGCTTTGAAGAAGGAATACGCGCGGACATGGAAGTGGCGGTCCGAAGTGCGCGGCTGAAGGGGGAGATCGATGAGCTCACCCAGGCGCAGATCGTGCGGTTCATCTTGCCCAGGCCTGCAGTGCCCAGTGACTACAGGGTCGTGGAGTTTCGCCAGCTGTACTTACTGGGCAAACCGATTATTGGAACCGTGGTCGCACAGGTACTGAGCGACAACAGCAAATCGGCGGTTGTGGAGGGAGTGGTTGCCTACGTGCCGGGCGATCCCATGGGGGCGGTCCGACGCTATGCCAGTTGGGCCGAGCTGTATGCCGCATTTGGCTTGCGCTTCAGACAGGATGGGTATCCTGCGTTCTTCCAGCGATTTATCCGGGAACGGGATCGCTCCGCGTTTTTCCACACACTCGAACGCCTGTTGGCATCAGGCGCTCGCAGCGAGCCGCTGGTGCTGGATGGGCGTCACTTTGCGTTGAGCGCGCCCTTGATAAAAGGCTTGCGTGCCGCTCGGCTTGACAAGATCAAGGACGATGCCGGTTTTCTCGCGATCTCCACGGCGGCGGCCGATCGTGCGGCACGTGTCGCACAAGTGAGGGGGTACCAGCAGCTCGGTCTCACCCTGCTCAACCTGGCGGCCTTCTTCTCGCCCGGCCTGGGCTTGTTGATGCTGGGCGTGGCAGCGCTGGAATTGGCTGATGACGTTTACGAAGGCTATCAGGACTGGCAGCTGGGAGATCGCGAAGGGGCACTGGATCATCTGTTCAATGTGGCGAAGACAGTGGCCATTGGTGGCGCCCTGGCCGTTGGTGGTGCGGTGGTGGGACAAGTGCTCAAGCGTTCCGCTTTTGTCGACAACCTGGTCCCGATTCGAAATGCGGCAAATCAGCCGCGGCTGTGTGCCAAGGATCTTCCTGGTTACCGGTTGAACAACGCCGAGGGTGTAGCGGGAACGGTTACCGACTGGGAGGAAGGGCAGCAATTGCGACTGTCGCAGCACACCTATCAGGTGGAACAGGACCTGCAGGCGGGCACCTGGTGCATCCGTCACCCACAGGATGCGCAGCGCTACAAACCGCGCCTGGTGCACAACGGCGCCGGAGGCTGGCGACATGAGTTCGAGCGACCCCATCATTGGGAGGGTGAAGGTTACTTGCTGCGCCGCCTGGGGCATCCATTCACCGAGGTAACGGACGAACTGGCGCACAGCCTGCTGCTGACCACAGGCTACGAGGAAGCACAGTTACGTCAACTGCTGCTGGAAAATGCCCCGGTACCGGCTCGACTGGGGGATGCCATGGACCGTTACCGGGTGTATCGGCAGTTGGAGGCGTCTGAGGGCGGCTTGTCGTTCGAACAGCAGTACCAGGCTTTGCAGGTCGACGACGAGGGGACGGGTTTGTTGCGGCGCCAGTTTCCCGGACTGTCGGTTCGGGGGGCACGCCATCTGCTGGCGTTGGCCGACCCGGCGGAGCGGGTAAGCCTGTCCGTCGGCAAAGTACCGTTGGCGTTGGCCGAACAGGCACGCTGGTTGTTACGTGAAAGTCGGATCGACCGTGCCTGTGCTGGGTTCCAGCAACGTGCGGCGGTCAATAACGACACGGTCAAGCTGGCATTGGGCATGCTCGACAAGCAGGCACCCTGGCCGCGTCATATTGCTGTCGAGGTACGCGATGCCACCCTGGACAATGTTGTCATCGCCCGATCGGGAGCCACCCGTGCGACAGAGACCCGCGTACTGTGCAGAGTCTCGAAAGGGTATCTCGCCATGGATGCCCAGGGCGCAACGCTCTCGCAAGCACGCGAGGGCGAGAGCCTGTTGGACGCCTTGTTGCGGATGCTCGACGGGCATCAGAAAGCAGCGTTGGGAGATCCCGAACTGACGGCTCAGGCGCTGGGCGAGGTGCTTGCCGGGCAGGCTGCGCGATCGCGTGAAGAGGCGGGTGTCATGATCGGTCTTGCGCCGCTGCGCGGCGGTTTCCTGCCACCCTCGCGGCTGGGTGACGGTCGCCTCGGTTATGCGCTTGGCGGGGCCGGCGCCTGGGAGTCCGAATGGCTTCGGGAAGCGGTGCGCAACAACTTTCCCGAATTTACCGAAGAGGAAGTGGAGGCCTATATCGACAAGCTTGTCCGATCAGGCGTGGACGTCTGGACCCACTTCGTCCGTCAGCCACAGTTGGCCGCGTTTCGACAGACCCTGGCCGACTGGGCTGTTCAGGGTGCAGGGGCGGCGCAGATCAAAAGCCGTCTGCGGGTTGCGGCGGCGCTGGCAGAGGCGGTAAGTACGGGGGCTGTCAGGTGGCGTGGCGGCTATGCCGTGGCCATCAGTGATGAGCGAATCGGCAGCCTGCCGCTGCTGCCCGTGCACCTCGCGTTCGGCCATGTCACTTCCTTGAGCCTGCGCAATGTCGGCTTGAGTGAGCTGCCGGATACCTTTCTGGCGAGCTTCCCCAGCCTGCGCAGGCTTGATCTGGCCAACAATCAGCTGAGTCGGGTGCCGGTGGATATCTGGCACTTGCCGGAGCTGAGTGAGGTCGATCTGTCGGGCAATCCATTGCCCAGCGACAGCCAGGCGCGTTTGCGCGCATTCTTTGCAGATGAAAGTGCTCCGGCAGAAGCTGAGCCTGCGCCATTACCCGAGCCTCAGCCGGGGCCAAGCAGGGCCACTGCGCGGGAGGACTGGCTGCAGCTCGTCGAGCCAGGCGAGCAAGCACAGCGCCAGACACTATGGGACAACCTTGCGCAGGCCCCCGACGCGCATGAGTTCATCCAGTTGCTCTCTGACCTGCGCTCCAGTGCAGACTATGTGGCACGACGGCCGCAACTCGGCAGGCGAGTCTGGCGCATGATCGAACATTGCGAGCGGCATACGCAATTGCGCAGATCGGTGTTCGACCTGGCGGGCCGGTCCCGGGGACGGCTGCCCGACGTAGGTGCTCGCTTCGACTGGCTGGAGATCCAGTTGCTGGCCACTGCGGCGGTCGGTGAGCAGCAGGGCGCCATCGCCGAGGTCGAGTTGATACGGTTGGGGCGTTCGCTGTTTCGGTTGCACGAGCTGGACGGTGTCGTTGAGCAGGACCTTTTCCGCCGGGCGCAGCGCGGTCTGGACCACGATGCCTACAATGTACGGCAAGCGTATCGTTCGCAGCTGGCGGCAGTGCTGGAGCTGCCCGTTTCGTCGTTCGACGTGACCGTGAACGCTGACGCCGGGGTGACATCCTTGCAACTGATCGCTGCCCGCGCCCAGGTGTTGAGCAATGAGCAGACCGGCCGGCTGGCGACGTCATTGAGTGAGCGGTACTTCTGGCGCGAGCATTTGCGTCGAAGCCACCCGCGGGCGTTCCGCGCCTTTTACGACCAGGCCTCGCGGCAGCGCGATGTGCTGGAGCACCAACTGCGGCGCGCCAGAATCACACCGGTTGACTACGCCCGTGGGCTGAACAGGGTTGCCCAGGCCCAGGACGAAGCCGTCAATGCGCTGGTCCTGCGCCTGACCCGTGAAGCCCTGGAACGCTTTGGTGGACGGCCGAAAAAGGGATGATTGCAAAACCCTGCTTGAGCAAAGGGCATTGCTGAACTTAACTGCTGAAGGTGAAGTGCATTCCCATAACCACTACAAGAGGCGATGCAATGGGAGACTCGACCAAAGCGGGCAAGACTGACAGCCGTGTCGACGCCTGGGCGATACTTAGCCTGATCATCCTGGCAGTGGTGACTGCCGTGTATTGGGTCAGCCATCAGTGACAGCGGGGGGAAGGAGCGGGGCGCCCGCTCCTACCGTGCCGTGAGGTGCAGGGCCAGTTGCACCAATCCATATAGAATCAATATGAACACCAGGGTAAACGCCGTGCCCATGGCAATGAAGTGCGACGCTTTGCCGTGGGTGAAGTCGCGCGCGCGGTTCTTGCCACTTTGCACCCCGAATGCCGCCGCCAGAATGCTTTGCAGCATCTGCCAGAAGGTCGGGGGTTTGCCTTGGGCGGGTTCGTCCATGAGGGGCTCCTTGTGAAAGGCATTTTCCTCAAGTGTAGACCGCATCGCGGGGCAAGCCCGCTCCTACAGGGGTAGGAGCGGGCTTGCCCCGCGACGGCGTCAGTTGTCGTAACCCAGGTTCGGCGCCAGCCAGCGCTCGCTGACGCTCAGGTCCTGGCCCTTGCGCGCGGTGTAGCTCTGCACCTGGTCCTTGTCCACCTTGCCCACGGCGAAGTACTGCGCCTGCGGGTGGGCGAAGTACCAGCCGCTGACTGCCGCCGCCGGGAACATGGCGAAGTGGTCGGTGAGGAATACGCCGCTTGGGCCGGTCTCGCCGATTTCGGTACCGTCGAGCAGGCGGAACAGGGTGGCCTTCTCGGTGTGGTCCGGGCAGGCCGGGTAACCCGGGGCAGGGCGGATGCCGCTGTACTGCTCCTTGATCAGGGCTTCGTTGTCCAGGTGCTCGTCCTTGGCGTAGCCCCAGTAGTCCTTGCGCACCTGCTCGTGCAGCCACTCGGCGCAGGCTTCGGCCAGACGGTCGGCCAGGGCCTTGACCATGATCGAGCTGTAGTCGTCGCCCTTGTCCTGGTAGGCCTTGGCCACTTCCTCGGCACCGATGCCGGCGGTGGTGATGAAGCCGCCGACGTAGTCGGTGATGCCGGATTCCTTCGGCGCGACGAAGTCGGCCAGGCAGAAGTTCGGCTTGTTGTCCGGCTTGATGGTCTGCTGGCGCAGGTGGTGCAGTTTCGCCAGCGGTTGGCCGTCGACGCCGTAGACCTCGATGTCGTCGTGGTCGACCTGGTTGGCTGGCCAGAAGCCGAGCACCGCGCGGGCGCTGATCAGCTTCTCGTCGATCAGCTTGGCGAGCATGTCCTGGGCATCCTGGAACAGCGCGGTGGCCGCTTCGCCGACCACCTCGTCGGTGAGGATACGAGGGTACTTGCCAGCCAGGTCCCAGGAGATGAAGAACGGCGTCCAGTCGATGTACTGGGCCAGTACCTTGAGGTCGATATCCTCCAGCACCTTGACCCCGGTGAAGCTCGGCACTGCAGGCTGGTAGCCGGCCCAGTCGTACTGCGGCTTGGCGGCGATCGATTGTTCGTAGCTCAGGCGTTCGGTACGGGCGCTGCGGTTGGCGGTGCGCTCGCGGACTTCGACATACTCCTGGCGGGTCTTCTCGACGAAGCCGGGCTTGAGTTCCTTGGACAACAACTGCGTGGCGACACCCACGGCACGCGAGGCGTCGGTGACGTAGACCACTGCATCGTTGCTGTACTTGGGCTCGATCTTCACTGCCGTGTGGGCCTTGGAGGTGGTTGCGCCACCGATCATCAGCGGCAGGTGGAAGTCCTGGCGCTGCATCTCGCGGGCGACGTGGACCATCTCGTCCAGCGACGGGGTGATCAGGCCGGACAGGCCGATGATGTCGCACTTCTGCTCGCGGGCGGTCTGCAGGATCTTCTCCGCCGGGACCATCACGCCCAGGTCGACGATGTCATAGCCGTTGCAACCGAGCACCACGCCGACGATGTTCTTGCCGATGTCGTGCACGTCGCCCTTGACTGTGGCCATGAGAATCTTGCCCTTGGCTTGGGGCTTGTCGCCTTTCTCGGCTTCGATGAAGGGGATCAGGTGGGCCACCGCCTGCTTCATCACCCGGGCGGATTTGACCACCTGGGGCAGGAACATCTTGCCGGCGCCGAACAGGTCGCCGACCACGTTCATGCCGCTCATCAGCGGGCCCTCGATGACCTCGATCGGACGCGCGCATTGCTGGCGGCATTCTTCGGTGTCTTCGACGATGAAGGCGGTGATGCCCTTGACCAGCGCGTGTTCCAGGCGCTTGTCGACCGGCAGCGAGCGCCACTCTTCGTTCTCCACTTCCTTGGTGGCGCCGCCGCCCTTGTAGTCATCGGCGATCGCCAGCAGGGCATCGGTGCCGTCCGGGGTGCGGTTGAGCACCACGTCCTCGACCTTCTCGCGCAGGGCGGCGGGGATCTCGTCGTAGATCTCCAGCTGGCCGGCGTTGACGATACCCATGGTCAGGCCATTCTGGATCGCGTGGTAGAGGAACACAGAGTGGATCGCCTCTCGCACCGGGTTGTTGCCACGGAACGAGAACGACACGTTGGACACCCCGCCCGAGCTCAGGGCGTAGGGCAGGTGGTCGCGGATGTAGGCGCAGGCTTCGATGAAGTCCACGGCGTAGTTGTTGTGCTCTTCGATGCCGGTGGCCACGGCGAAGATGTTCGGGTCGAAGATGATGTCTTCCGGCGGGAAGCCCACTTCGTTGACCAGGATGTCGTAGCTGCGCTGGCAGATTTCCTTCTTGCGTGCGGCGGTGTCGGCCTGGCCGACCTCGTCGAAGGCCATCACCACCACGGCGGCACCGTAGCGCTTGCACAGCTTGGCGTGATGCTTGAAGGCGTCGACGCCTTCCTTCATCGAGATCGAGTTGACGATGCCCTTGCCCTGGATGCACTTGAGGCCTGCTTCGATCACTTCCCACTTGGAGGAGTCGATCATGATCGGTACGCGGGAGATGTCGGGCTCACCGGCGATCAGGTTGAGGAACTTGACCATGGCCGCCTGGGAATCGAGCATCCCTTCGTCCATGTTGATGTCGATCACCTGGGCGCCGGCCTCGACCTGCTGCAGGGCGACTTCCAGGGCCTCGGTGTAGTTCTCTTCGCGGATCAGGCGGGCGAACTTGGCGGAACCGGTGATGTTGGTGCGCTCGCCGACGTTGACGAACAGCGAGTTGCGATCGATGGTGAACGGCTCCAGGCCCGACAGCCGGCAGGCCTTGGGAATGTCCGGGATCGGGCGCGGTTTGTACTTGGCCACGGCCTCGGCGATCGCCTGGATATGCCCCGGGGTCGTGCCGCAGCAACCGCCGATGATGTTGAGGAAGCCACTGGCGGCGAATTCCTCGACCACCACGGCCATCTCGGCCGGGGTTTCATCGTATTCGCCGAAGGCGTTCGGCAGACCGGCGTTGGGGTGTGCGGACACGTGGGTGCCGGCCTTGTCCGACAGCTCCTCCAGGTAGGGGCGCAGGTCCTTGGCGCCGAGGGCGCAGTTCAGGCCCACCGAAATCGGGTTGGCGTGACGCACCGAGTTCCAGAAGGCCTCGGTGGTCTGCCCGGACAGGGTCCGCCCGGACGCGTCGGTGATGGTGCCGGAGATCATGATCGGCAATTCGACGCCGTCGTCCTCGAACACCTGCTGCACGGCGAAGATCGCCGCCTTGGCATTGAGGGTGTCGAAGATGGTCTCGATCAGGATCAGGTCGGCGCCGCCCTCGATCAGGCCGCGGGTGGCCTCGACGTAGTTTTCCACCAGCAGGTCGAAGGTGACGTTGCGAAAGCCCGGGTCGTTGACGTCCGGGGAAATGGAGCAGGTGCGGCTGGTCGGGCCGAGCACGCCGGCGACGAAGCGTGGCTTGTCCGGCGTTTCGAGGGTCTTGGCGTCGGCCACCTGGCGGGCGATGCGCGCGCCTTCGACGTTCAGCTCATAGACCAGCGACTCCATGCCGTAGTCGGCCTGGGAAATCTGCGTGGCGTTGAAGGTGTTGGTTTCGAGAATGTCGGCACCGGCATCCAGGTAGGCCTTCTCGATGGCCGCGATCACGTCCGGGCGCGAGAGCAGCAGCAGGTCGTTGTTGCCTTTGACGTCGCTTGGCCAATCGGCGAAGCGCGTGCCACGATAGTCGTGTTCCTCCAGGCGGTAGCTTTGGATCATAGTACCCATGCCGCCATCGAGAATCAGGATGCGCTCTTTGAGTGCTTGCTGAAGTGCTTGGAAACGAGCGCTGCGGTCAGACATAGGACTACCTGGTCGGGCAAAGACAAAAGTTGCGGAATAATAACAAAGCTGCGCGGTTTTTAGACGCGTCGAGGTTTTACATGAATTTCATTCATGTTGACGTGCCGCCAGCACCGGTAGAATCGTGAAGCTTTCAAATCCAGGACATTCGGCACATGGTGCATCGATTACTTGCCGGCGCTTTCGCCCTGCTCATCAGCGGCGTGGCGTTGGGGCAAGCCCCTCAATCCAGCCCGGCTATTTCCTATACCCGGGATATCCAACCGATCTTCACCGAGAAATGCGTCGCCTGCCACGCCTGCAACGATGCCGCCTGCCAGTTGAACCTGGGCAGCGCCGAGGGGGCCTCGCGGGGCGCCTCCAAGGTGCCGGTGTACCAGGGTGACCGCAGCAAGGCCGTGCCGCCGACCCGGTTGTTCTTCGACGCCCAGAGCACCGAGGCCTGGCAGCGCAAGGGCTTCTATTCGGTGCTCGACAACCAGGGCAGCCAGGCGGCGCTGATGGCGCGGATGCTGGAGCTGGGCCACAACACGCCGTTGACACCCAACGCCAAGCTGCCCGAAGAGATCGTCCTGGGCCTGAATCGCAACAATATGTGCCCCTCGCCGGATGAGTTCGATGCCTACGCCGGTGCCCACCCCAAGGAGGGCATGCCGCTGGCGGTCACCGGCCTTACCGATGCCCAGTACCAGACCCTGCAACGCTGGCTCAAGGCCGGTGCGCCGGTGGAACACAACCCGATCCAGCCAAGCGCCAAAGAGGCCGCACAGATCGCCGAGTGGGAGGCGCTGCTCAACAGCCCAGGCTCGACCGAGGCGCTGGTCGGCCGCTGGCTGTATGAGCACCTGTTCCTGGCCCACATCCACTTCGTTGGCGGCGAGCCTGGGCATTTCTTCCAGTGGGTGCGCTCGCGCACGCCCAGCGGCCAACCGGTCGACCTGATCGCCACGCGCCGCCCCAACGATCCGCCGGGCACCGACTTCTATTACCGCCTGGTACCGGTGCAGGGCGTGATCGTGCACAAGACCCACATCACCTACCCGATGGGGCCGCAGAAGCTCAAGCGCGTCAAGCAACTGTTCTACAGTGGTGACTGGCACGCCACCGCGCTGCCCGGCTATGGCCCGCGCCACCGCGCCAACCCGTTCGAGACCTTCGAGGCGATCCCGGCCGTGGCCCGTTACCAGTTCATGCTGGATAACGCCGAATATTTCGTGCGCACCTTCATCCGTGGCCCGGTGTGCCGTGGCCAGATCGCCACCGACGTGATCCGCGACCACTTCTGGGCACTGTTCCAGGAGCCGGCCCACGACCGCTACCTGACCGATGCCGAGTACCGTGGCCAGGCCACGCCGCTGCTGGCCATGCCTGGGCAGATCGACGACGTGGGCAGCATCCTGAGCCTCTGGCACGCCTACCGCGACAAGCGCAACGAGTACGAGAAGTTGCGCCGCGATACCTATGCCGACATGCCGGCACCGAGCTGGTCGACCCTCTGGGCCGGCAACGACAACGCGTTGCTGACCATCTTCCGCCACTTCGACAGCGCCTCGGTGACCAAGGGCCTGATCGGCGATGTGCCCAAGACTATGTGGTTGTTCGACTACCCACTGTTCGAGCGCACCTACTACCAGCTGGCGGTCAACTTCGATGTGTTCGGCAACGTTTCACACCAGGCGCAGACACGGTTGTACTTCGACCTGATTCGCAACGGCGCGGAGGTCAACTTCCTGCGCCTGATGCCGGCCGATGCGCGGGGCGCAATCCTCAGCGACTGGTACCAGAACAGCGGTAAAGTGAAGATGTGGATGGACTACGAGGAGATCGACACCGACACCCCGAGCGCGCTCAAGCTCGATGCGGCCGATCCCAAGCGTGATTTCGGCCTGAGGCTGATCCAGCGCACCGGCAGCCTCAATGCCGCGCCCGACCCGATCAACCGCTGCCAGGGCGCCTACTGCTCGCGGCCGCAAATGAACGAAGTGTTCCGCGGCGTGGAGCAGGGCCTGAGCCGTCTGGTGTCGCGTCCGGCAGCGGGCCTGAAGGTGATCAACCAGCTGCCTGAGGCCACCATGCTGCGTATCGAAGGCCCGGGTGGCCAGCGCCAGGTCTACAGCCTGCTGCGCAACCGGGCCCACAGCAACGTGGCATTCATGCTCGGCGAGGCCCACCGCTACCAGCCGGGCCTGGACACCCTGACGCTGGTCCCGGGCGTGCTCAGCAGCTACCCCAACTTCATGTTCAACATTCCGGCCAGCGATGTACCGGAGTTCGTCGAGGACATGGAAGCGGCGCGGGACGACACGGCCAGGTTCGAACGTATCGTCATGCGCTGGGGCGTGCGCCGCAGCCACCCGCAGTTCTGGCAGTACTTCCATGACCTGGACCGCTACATCCAGGAGACCGACCCGGTGGAGTCGGGCGTGCTGGACATGAACCGCTACGAGAACCTGTGAGGATGGCTGCCGGGAAGGTCGCGAGACCTTTCCCGGCAGCCTGCGTTCTTTCCCTACTTAAATACTAGGACTTTGTTCGGCGGCCAGGTTGGCGTAAACTGCGCCCAAGTCTGTGAGGAACTTCCATGAGCGCCATAACTATTACCGACGCCGCGCATGATTACCTGGCCGATCTGCTGTCCAAGCAGAACACCCCGGGTATTGGCATTCGCATCTTTATCACCCAGCCGGGCACCACCTACGCCGAGACCTGCATCGCCTACTGCAAACCGGGCGAAGAGAAGCCGGAAGACACCGCCGTGGGTCTGAAAAGCTTCACCGCCTACCTGGACGCGGTCAGCGTGCCGTTTCTCGAAGACGCGGTGGTCGACTACGCCACCGACCGCATGGGTGGCCAGCTGACCATCAAGGCGCCGAACGCCAAGGTGCCGATGGTCAACGAAGACAGCCCGATCAACGAGCGCATCAACTACTACCTGCAAACCGAAATCAACCCGGGGCTGGCCAGCCACGGCGGCCAGGTCAGCCTGATCGAGGTGGTCGAGGACGGCATCGCCGTGCTGCAGTTCGGTGGCGGCTGCCAGGGCTGCGGCCAGGCCGACGTTACCCTGAAGGAAGGCATCGAGCGGACCTTGCTCGAGCGCATTCCCGAGCTCAAGGGTGTGCGGGACGTGACTGACCACAGTCAGAAAGAGAACGCTTACTACTAAGTTTGCTGGCCTCTTCGCGGGGCAAGCCCGCTCCTACCGGTAGGAGCGGGCTTGCCCCGCGATTCGTTTACGCTACCGCCAGGGCGCACCCTGGGCAAACTGCTGTTCGATCCACTGCTTGAAAGCCGCCAGCGCCGCCGTATTGAACCGCGCCCCCGGGCGAACGAAATAGATACCGGCATCACGGTCCAGTTGCCACTGTGGCAGCACGCGCAGCAGGCGCCCGCTGTCCAGGTCCTTCTTCATCATCCAGTCCCCGCCGGCAACAATGCCCAGGCCCGCACGGGCGGCGCCCAGCAGCGCCTCGTTGTCATTGCTCTGCATCGATCCGTGGATCTTCACGCTGTGCACTTCATCGTGCCGGTACAGGTGCCACTGCGGATAGCTGCGCAGGCCGGTAAAACCCAGGCAGTTATGCTCGCCCAGGTCGTCGGGCGACTGTGGCTGCCCGTGACGTTCGAGGTAGACGGGCGAGGCGCAGAGGATGCGCCGGTGATCGCACAGCTTGCGCGCCACCAGGCGGCTGTCGGCCAGCTCGCCGATGCGGATGGCGGCGTCGAAGCCTTCGCCGACCAGGTCGACGAAGCGCTCGGCATATTCGGTTTCCAGCGTCACCTGCGGGAAGGCCAGGGCGAACTCGGCCAGCAGGGTGCTGAGCCAGAGCCTGCCCAGGTTCGCCGGCAGTGCCAGGCGCAGGCGTCCGCGCACTTCGGTCGCGCCCTGGCCGGCTTCCCGTTCGGCGTCATTGATCAGGCTGGCAGCATGCTGCAGGCGTTCGACCAGGCGCGTGCCTTCGTCGGTGAAGCGCAGTTGGCGGGTGGTGCGCTCGACCAGGCGAATGCCCAGGCGCTGCTCCATCGCCCCCAGGCGCTTGGACAGCACCGAGGGATGGCGTTGCAACTGCCGGCCCGCGGCGGCGAACGAGCCGTGGGCGAACAGGGCGAGGAGCGTGGCCAGTTCATCGGCCTGGCGACTGTCGAACGGGTCCATGTCGGTAGAGCGTCTCGTTTCAGGGGGTGAGGATGATCGCGCCCTGTGACCGTCCCTGCTGCAGGTCGTCGTGGGCGTTGGCCACCTCGGCCAGCGGGTAGCTGCGCCAGATGTGCGGGGTAATGATACCTGCGGCCACCGCCATCAGCACATCCTGCGCACGATGCTGGTACTCCTGCGCCGTGGCGGTGTGGGCCGCCAGGGAAGGGCGGGTGACGAACAGCGAACCCTTGGCGTTGAGGGTGCCCATGGCCAGGGGCTCGGGCGCGCCAGAGGTCACGCCGTAGGACACCAGCAAACCCCGCGGGCGCAGGCTGTCGAGCGAGGCATCGAGCGACACCCGGCCAACCGAGTCGTAGACCACATCGACCTTGTGTCCCTGCGTGGCGTCCACGACCTGCGCGGGCAGGGTGTGCGCGTCGAACACCAGCACCTCATTGCAGCCTGCGGCCTTTGCCCGGGCCACGCTTTGCACCTTGGAGACCACACCGACCACAAAGGCGCCCAGGTGCCTGGCCCAGGACACCATCAACTGGCCGAGCGCACCGGCGGCGCCGTAGATCAGCACCCGGACACCGGGACCCACCGGGTAGGTACTCTTGAGCAGGTACTGGGCGGTAATGCCCTTGAACAGCACGGCAGCGGCATCGGTGGCCGCCAGCCTGTCGGGCAGCTTGACCAGGCGATCGGCCGGGAACAGGCGGGCGCTGGCGTAAGCCCCCAGCGGGCCGGTGGCGTAGGCCACACGATCGCCGGCCTGCACGTTGGTCACGCCCGGGCCGACAGCGGCGACTGTCCCGGCCCCTTCAAGGCCCAGGCCCGAAGGCAGGGCGATGGGCACATCGCCCTTGCGCTGGTTGACATCCAGCGGGTTGACGCCGATGGCCGCCTGTTCCAGCCAGACTTCGCCAGGACCGGGCGTTCGAGTCTCGGCGTGTTCGAGTTGCAGGACGTGCGGGGCACCGGTTTGGTGGAGGCGGATGTGCATGACCATGGCTTGGCTCCTGAAGCACTGAAGAAGAGTGTTCGAGGGTAATTACCAAGCCATGGCTCAACAATCAGGTTGATTGCAGTTCATTGCTGCAATCCATGCACGTATCCAGTAGGCGCGGCGATCAGGCCAACACTTCACCTATCCGGCGGGCGATGTACGCCGCGTGGGTCTCCAGGGCGAAATGCCCGGTATCGAGCAATTCGACCACGGCATCGGGATTGTCGCGCTTGAAGGCCTCAGCACCCGGCGGAATGAAGAACGGGTCATGCTTGCCCCAGATGATCAGCGAAGGCACCCGGGTTTCACGGAAGAACGCCTGGAACTGCGGATAGCGCTTCAGGTTGTTGGCGTAGTCGAGGAACAGGTCCAGCTGGATCTCCTTGTTGCCAGGCCGTTCCATCAACAGTGCGTCAAGGGTGTAGGACTCCGGCGCCACCCGGGTCGGATCGGCAACACCGTGCAGGTACTGCCAGCGGGTGGCCTCAAGGTTGAGCACCGCGTCGCCCACGGCCTTGCGATTGGCCGCCGAGGGCTCGTCCCAGTAGGTGCGGATCGGCGCCCAGGCGTCACCCAGGCCTTCGAGGTAGGCATTGCCGTTCTGCGAAACGAACCCGGTCACCCGTTCTGGGTGCTCGACCGCCAGGCGCAGGCCGGTCGGGGCGCCGTAGTCGAACACGTACAGCGCATAGCGGCGCAGGCCCAGGGCGTCGACGAAGGCACCCAGGGTCTGTGCCAGGGCATCGAAGCTGTAGCGGTAGTCGCGTTCGGCCGGCACTTCGGTAAAGCCGAAGCCGGGCAGGTCCGGGGCAATCAGGTGGAAGCGTTCGGCCAGCAGCGGGATCAGTTCGCGGAACTGGTGCGAAGAACTGGGAAAGCCATGGAGCAACAGCAGTACCGGCAGGCCGGGGCTGCCGGCCTCGCGATAGAACACACGGACGCCGTCGGCTTCGACGAACTGGTAGCGGATGGCGCTGGAGGCTGGAGTATTCATGAAGGCAGTCCTATGTAACCGGTTAAATTGATTTACTGGGTTACTGCGCAAACAAAAATTGCATGGGTTTTGTAACCTGTCAAATAATTTATAAGGGTTACATTGGCGGCGCGATCAACGGCGTTCCAGGCTCATCTTGTAACTTGCTAAAGACCTCAGAAGGGTTACCATGGATCTATCCCACCAGGCGGCACCGACCATGACCGACAACCTCAGCGAACCCTTTGTACTGGCTGATCACCCGGTGCTCGACATGCTCAACACCCAGGCCATCGTCGAAGGCCAGGTCACCGACTTCTGGCGCAGCGATGCCGATGTGTTGGCCTGGCTGCAACGCCTGGGTCTGCATGAGGGGTCGGCGCCACGCCTTGCCAGGGGCGTGTTGCTGGAAACGGCCCGGCGCCTGCGCGAGGCGGTGCGTGTGCTGGTCGAGCAGCGCAAGGCCGGCGGCTGGGGCGATCCGGTCGTGCTCAATGGCTTCCTGCAGCAGGCGGCCAGCCACGCCCAACTGGTCTGGAGCAGGCACGACGGCCCCCGCTTGCAGCGGGTCGCCGAACACCGCTCGGCCGAGCAGTTGCTGGCGCCGCTGGCGGAGCAGGCCGGTGAACTGATCGCCACCGGCGACTTCACCCTGGTCAGGCAGTGTGAACACAGTGAGTGCATTCTCTGGTTCTACGACCGCACCAAGTCCCATCGCCGCCGCTGGTGCAGCATGGCCCTGTGCGGCAACCGGCATAAGGTCGCCGAGCATCGCAAGCGCTTGCGCGAAGGCTGATGTCGGCCGTTTCTGGCGCAACGGATTAAACACATCCCGCTGCAACAGCGCTAACCCGGTGCAACGCATCCGTTTGGCCATTTCCTGCTGCGCGCCATTCTGGCCCGCTATGTGCTTTGCCTCCTGCATCGATTGCTGATCGATTGGTCAAACCTTCAAGTTCTTAATTCGAATACTTGAGTAAGACCAATCCTTCAAATACGTCGGACTCCGTATTTACAGGGATCAGATGCATGACGCTTGCCCAACCACTCGACCTCATGGCCGGCGATTCTGGCTGGAGTGCCGAATTGATGCTGCGCTTTGTTCGTCGCGGGGCGAAGACCTGTATTGGTGCGCGGCGGCATTTCGGTCCTCTTTTGGTGCAGCGGCCGTTCTACCCGGAGGGCGGGCCTTGCCACGTTTATGTGCTGCACCCGCCCGGTGGGGTGGTCGGGGGCGACAAGCTGGTGCTCGATGTACACCTGGAGCCCGGCAGCCATGCGCTGCTGACCATGCCCGGGGCCACCAAGTTCTACCGCAGCGGTGGCGACACCTCGACCCTCGGCCAGCATTTCCACCTGGCGCCCGGCAGCGTGCTGGAGTGGCTGCCCCAGGGCAGCATCTGCTTTCCTGGCGCCCGCGTGCGCCTTCACAACCGCTTCAGCCTCGCCCCCGGCGCTCGTTTGCTGGCGTGGGAGACGTTGTGCCTGGGGCGCCCGGTGATGAACGAAGCGTTCAGTCATGGTGCCGTGGACAGCCGCCTGCACATCGACCTGGCCGATGATCCCGGCCTGCACGAACGCCTGCGCATCGATGGCGGGCAACTGGACAAGCTCGCCGGCTACCCGTTGCAGGCGACGTTCTGCGCCTATCCGGCCGACGAATCCTTGCTCGAACAGGCCCGTGCACTGATCGACGAACTGCGCGTACCCAGCGGCGCGACCCTGCTCGGTCAACTGCTGGTGGTGCGCCTGCTGGATCACGATAACCAACGCCTGCAACTCACCCTGCAGCGGCTCTGGCATGCCCTGCGACCGGCCGTGGTCGGCCTGGCGCCATGCCCGCCGCGGATCTGGGCCACCTGAGAGAACACCATGGAGCTGACCCCGAGAGAGAAAGACAAACTGCTGTTGTTCACCGCCGCGCTGCTCGCCGAGCGCCGGCTGGCACGCGGCCTGAAGCTCAACTACCCGGAAGCCGTGGCGCTGATCAGCGCCACGGTGATGGAGGGCGCCCGTGACGGGCGTACCGTCGCCGAACTGATGAACCTGGGCCGCGAGGTGCTCAGTCGCGACCAGGTGATGGACGGTGTGGGCGACATGATCACCGACGTGCAGGTGGAAGCCACCTTTCCCGACGGCACGAAGCTTGTGACCGTGCATGAGCCGATTGTCTAGGAGCGCAGGATGATTCCCGGAGAAGTACAGGTCGCCGACGGCGACATCGAACTCAATGTCGGTCGCCCGACCCTGAGCGTCACCGTGGCCAATCACGGCGACCGCCCGGTGCAGGTCGGCTCGCATTATCACTTCTATGAGGTGAACGACTGCCTGGTGTTCGAGCGCCAAATCACCCGCGGCTATCGCCTGGATATCGCCGCCGGCACGGCGGTGCGCTTCGAGCCCGGCCAGGCGCGCAGCGTGAACCTGGTGGCCTATGCCGGCAAACGTGAGGTCCATGGCTTCCAGGGCAAGGTGATGGGCAAGCTGGAGGCGCAGGCATGAGCCGGATTTCGAGGCGGGCCTACGCCGACATGTTCGGCCCCACGGTGGGAGACCGGGTGCGCCTGGCCGATACCGAACTCTGGGTGGAAGTGGAGAAGGACTTCACGCTCTACGGCGAAGAGGTCAAGTTCGGCGGCGGCAAGGTGATCCGCGACGGCATGGGCCAGGGCCAGATGCTGGCGGCCCAGGCCATGGACCTGGTGCTGACCAATGCCCTGGTCATCGATCACTGGGGCATCGTCAAGGCCGATATCGGCGTGAAGAACGGGCGCATCTTCGGCATCGGCAAGGCCGGCAACCCGGATGTGCAGCCCGGGGTGACCCTGCCCATCGGCGCCGGCACCGAAGTGATCGCCGCCGAAGGCAAGATCGTCACCGCCGGCGGCATCGACTCGCACATTCACTTCATCTGCCCGCAGCAGGTGGAGGAGGCGCTGACCTCGGGCATCACCACCTTCATCGGTGGCGGCACCGGGCCTGCCACCGGCACCAACGCCACCACCTGCACCTCCGGGCCCTGGTACCTGGCGCGCATGCTCCAGGCCGCCGACGAGCTGCCGATCAATATCGGCCTGCTCGGCAAGGGCAATGCCTCGCAGCCCGACGCCTTGCGCGAGCAAATCCATGCGGGCGCCGTGGGGCTCAAGCTGCACGAGGACTGGGGCTCGACCCCGGCTGCCATCGACTGCTGCCTGAGCGTGGCCGACGAACTGGATGTGCAGGTGGCCATCCACACCGACACCCTCAACGAATCCGGCTGCGTCGAAGACACCCTGGCGGCTATCGGCGATCGCACCATCCACACCTTCCACACCGAAGGGGCGGGCGGCGGGCACGCGCCGGACATCATCCGCGCCGCGGCCTTCGCCAACGTGCTGCCATCCTCGACCAACCCGACCTTGCCCTACACGGTCAATACCGTCGACGAGCACCTGGACATGCTCATGGTCTGCCATCACCTGGACCCGAGCATCGCCGAGGACGTGGCCTTCGCCGAGTCGCGCATCCGCCGCGAGACCATCGCTGCCGAAGACATCCTCCATGACCTGGGCGCGTTCTCGATGACCTCATCCGACTCCCAGGCCATGGGCCGGGTCGGCGAGGTGGTGCTGCGCACCTGGCAGGTGGCCGACCAGATGAAGCGCCGGCGTGGCCCACTGGCGCCGGACAGCAGCTACAGCGACAACTTCCGGGTCAAACGCTACATCGCCAAGTACACCATCAACCCGGCGCTGACCCACGGCATCGCCCATGAAGTGGGCTCCCTGGAGGCGGGCAAGCTGGCCGACCTGGTGCTCTGGTCGCCGGCCTTCTTCGGTGTCAAACCGGCCCTGGTGATCAAGGGCGGAATGATTGCCATGGCGCCCATGGGGGATATCAACGGTTCGATCCCGACCCCGCAGCCGGTGCATTACCGACCGATGTTCGGCGCCCTCGGCGCGGCGCGCCACGCCACGCGCATGACCTTTGTGTCGCAGTCGGCGCTGGCGGGCGGCGTGCACCAGCAACTGGGCCTGCGCAGCCTGATTGGCGTTGCCAGGGGCTGTCGGCAAGTGCGCAAGGGCGACATGGTCCACAACGGCCTGCTGCCGTTGATCGAGGTCGATTCGCAGACCTACGAGGTACGCGCCGACGGCGAACTGCTGGTGTGCGAACCCGCCACCGTGTTGCCGATGGCGCAACGTTATTTTCTGTTCTGAAGGAGCGAGCATGATTCTGTTGACCCGTCGGCTGAGCGAGGCCGAACGCATCAGTGGCACCGTCACCCTGAACGTGGACACGCGGATCAAGAGCCGTGTGCGCGTCACCCTCGATGATGGTCGCGAGGCCGGCCTGATGCTTGAGCGCGGCCAGTTGTTGCGCGGTGGCGAACTGCTCGCTGACGAGCGGGGCGGTGAAGTGATCCGCGTACTGGCAGCGGCCGAGCAGGTGTCCACCGTTCACTGCACCGATCCCTTGCTGTTGGCCCGTGCCAGCTACCACCTGGGCAATCGCCATGTGCCCCTGCAGATCGAGCCGGGCCTGGTGCGTTACCAGCACGATCATGTGCTCGATGACATGGTCCGCGGCCTGGGCCTGCAGGTGACGCAGGAGCAGGCGCCGTTCGAGCCTGAGGCAGGTGCCTACCAGAGCGCCCCCCACAGCCACGCGTTTTCCGATCACCCCTTTGTTCGTGTTGCCCAGCACTGATTCTGTCAAGGAGATAGCTTCATGAGAAATACCCTCGTTCTGGCCCTTCTGCTGGTGGCCGCACCGGCTTTCGCCCACCCCGGGCACGACGCCACCCCCCTGCAGGATGGCCTGCTGCACCCGCTGACGGGCCTTGATCATTTGCTGATGCTGCTGGGCACCGGCGTGCTCGCCGCCCTGACCGGTCGCACCTTGGCCTTGCCGCTGTTGACCTTGTGCGCCATGTTCGGCGGTGCCTTGCTGGGTCACCTGTTCGGCGCTGTACCGGGCATGGAGCCGATGATCATCGGCTCGTTGCTGGTGGCGGGCGCTGCATTGCTGTTCAAGCGCCGGCAGTTGGTATTGGCCCTGGCCATGCCGCTGTTCGCCCTGTTCCATGGCTGGGCCCATGGCGTCGAGGCCAGCCCGGGGGCGTTCTGGGTGTTCAGTGCGGGCTTTGTCAGCGTCAGCGGTCTGTTGCTGGTGGCAGGCTTTGCCGTTGGCGGCCTGCTACGCCGTCATAGCGGTCTGCAAAAAGCCTTTGGCGGCGGCCTGCTGGCCGGCGCCGCAGTGGTCCTGGCCGGTTGATGAGCCGTGAACTGAAGCTGCTACGCCTGCTGCAGCTGGCCAGCCCGAACCTTCCGGTGGGTGGCTTCACCTACTCGCAGGGGCTGGAGTGGGCGGTGGAGTCGGGCTGGGTCAAAGGCGTCGATGGCTTTCGCGCCTGGCAGCGCCAGCAGGTGCACGACAGCCTTGGGTTTCTGGACTGGCCATTGCTGGCGCGGTTGTACCAGGCCTGCCTGGACCAGGATGCCGAGGCGTTCGCGCACTGGAGTCGGTTCCTGCTGGCCAACCGCGAAACCGCCGAACTGCGCCTGGAAGAACGCCAGCGCGGGATGGCCCTGGCCCGGTTGCTCGATGGCTGGCAACTGTGCCAGGCACCCGAGTGGCGCAGTTCGCTGGAATTGAGCCAGCTGGGTGGTATGGCCTGGCTGGGGGCGCACTGGGAGATCCCTTTGCGCGACCTGGCCCTGGGCCACGGCTTCGCCTGGCTGGAAGGTGCGGTGATGGCCGGGGTCAAGCTGGTGCCGTTCGGCCAGCAGGCAGCCCAGACCCTGCTGCACGACCTCGGCGAAGCACTCCCGGCGGTACTTGAAACGGCCCTGGCCCTGGCCGACGACCAGCTCGGCGCAAGCCTGCCACTGCTGGCGATCGCCTCGGCCCGCCACGAAACCCAATACACCCGATTGTTCCGATCCTGAGGAAAGTCCCATGCAAAGCTACCAGCAACCCCTGCGTGTCGGTGTCGGCGGCCCGGTCGGCTCCGGCAAGACCGCGCTGCTCGAAGCCCTGTGCAAGGCCATGCGCGATCATTATCAGATTGCCGTGGTCACCAACGACATCTACACCAAGGAAGACCAGCGCATCCTTACCGAGGCCGGCGCACTGGAGCCCGAACGCATCGTCGGCGTGGAAACCGGCGGTTGCCCGCACACCGCCATTCGCGAAGACGCCTCAATGAACCTGGCGGCGGTGGAGGCGCTGGCGCGCAAGTTCGGTAACCTGGAAGTGATTTTCGTCGAGAGCGGCGGCGACAACCTCAGCGCCACCTTCAGTCCGGAACTGGCGGACCTGACCGTCTACGTCATCGACGTGGCCGAAGGCGAGAAAATCCCGCGCAAGGGCGGGCCGGGGATCACCAAGTCGGACTTCCTGGTGATCAACAAGATCGACCTGGCGCCCTATGTCGGCGCCTCGCTCCAGGTGATGGAGAGCGACACCCGGCGCATGCGCCCCGAGCGCCCCTGGACCTTCACCAACCTCAAGACCGGCCAGGGGCTGCAGCGGGTGATCGACTTCATCGTCGAGCGCGGCATGCTGAACGCTGTGCGATAGGGGCGCCATTGGAGGGTATGGGGCTTGCGATCGCCGGCGGGAACAACTGTCTTGATTGCCTGATGGTGTAGCCGCTGCCGCCAGGCTGCGATCGGTCGCGAAGCGACCGTAAAACCTGGCGACTTCAGTCTGCCAGGTACAACGAGGTGATCGGCTTGCGCCTGCTGCGCAGTCGATCGCAGCCTCGTTCCTCGGCAGCGGCTACGGGAAGTCGTCGGCTGTACCGAAATGCACCGCCAGCCAGACCGTCGCCTGCTGGCTGTCGGTCCATTGCACCCGATGCCGGCAGTGGGCGGGAATCTCGACATGATCACCGGGCCCCAGCACCCGCTCGTGGGCCTCGTGTTCCAGGCGCAGGCCGGCCGATCCACTGAGCACCAGCACCCATTCGCCCTGTGGCTGGTCATACCAGAAGCCTGGCGGGCTGGCCTGGCCAAAGGAGACGATGCGTTCGATACGCAGTCCCGGGCGCGCCAGGAGCGGATCGAACTGTTCCTGTACCAAGGCATCGGGGAGCGGGTTGAACAGGTTGTCTGGCATCGCGGCTGGGCCCTCGTCTGATACTGCAGTGTGGTTGAAAATGACGCACAGCGCCCCCTGGCCATGGACGCTGTTGCGCCGCTGTGGCATCGTCCGGGCCCAGGTCAGCAGGGGCAGGGCAGCAGTGATGATGGCGGTCGAAGCAGGCAGCACGCAGGTGTCGATGGCAACGCTCGAAGCGTTCAATCGCTGCGTCCTTCAACTGGCCAGCCTGGCCCGGCAAGAGGGTGGCTCGCATTTTATCGCCGACGGCCTGCGCGCCTTTCGCCAATTGGTGCCGTTTGCCTCGGCCTGGTGGGGCGAGATGTCCGCGGGGGCTGCACGCGTAGCGCCGCGCAACTGGATGCATGGGCGCATCGACCTGCCGGCTTCCTTCGCCAGCGAATGGCCGCAGGTTGCGGGCATCGACAGCTTTGCCCACGACACACTGGCAAGGCCGGGGCAGGTGATACGCGACAGCGAGTTCACCGATCCTGTCGAGGCGGTCAATGACTTTGCCCGTCGCTACGACCTCTACCATTTGATGTGCATCACTTTCGAGCTGCCCGAGAGTGGCCTGAACTTCTTTGTGTGCCTGTACCGGGGCGTGAACGATGTGGCATTCGATGCCAGCGAGGACGGCCTGTTCGCGGCCTTCTGTGCCCACTTGCTGCAACTGTGGCGCTTTCAGGTCCAGGACATGATCCGGGTCGATACCGGCAACGCGGCCGCTGATTTTGGCGTGGCGCGCCTGGACGGCAGCCTCCTGTACGTGGGGGCGCGCCTGTGCGCGGCCATCGAGCGCGAAGTGCCGGGCTGGAACGGCTCGCTTCTGCCACCGCAGGTGACCGCGCAGTTGTCCAGGGTCCCGTGCGTGATGCGCCTGGGGCGCTGTGCGCTGACCCTAAGCCCCAACGCCGAGCATGTGATCCTGTCCCTGGAAGCGCCACCGCCAGGCGTGGTCCTGGCCCCCCGTGAACGCACTGCCGCGATGCTGTTCGCCGCCGGTCACTCCTACAAGGAAATTGCCCGGATCCTGTCGTTGAGCCCGGCTACGGTGCGCACCTACCTGCGCAATTGCTATGCGCAGCTGGGGGTCAAGAGCAAGGTGGAGCTTGGCTGCGCCTTACGCACGGGGGCGCCTGGCGCGGAAAAAACCACCTGACCCTCCTCATTTGCGGAGGTCCATCGAAGTGTCATGCGCGCTAGGGTGTGGTCAGCCCGATAACAACAAGAGAGCGCTTCGATGCAACGACTGATTCCCAATCTGCTGGCCGCCGCGCTGGCCTGTTCCTCACTGCCGGCACTGGCCGCCGCCGACCTGGTGCTGGTCAACGGCAAAGTGTTCACGGCCGAGCCCGGCCAGGGGCTGATGCAAGCGGTGGCGGTCAAGGACGGCAAGATCCTGCAAGTGGGCAGCGACGCCCAGATCAATGCCCTGGCCGATGCCAGCACCCAGCGCATCGACCTGGGGGGCAAGGTATTGATGCCCGGCATGATCGACACCCACAGCCACCCGGTGACGGCCGCCTTCGATAGCCTGGGGGCCAACCTGCAGGACGAGGTCAAGTCCATGCCGGAACTGGAGCGATGGATTGCTGCCGAAGTCGAGCAGGGACGGGGCCGTGCCGCCGATGTGATCAACATCACCGGGGTGAGCTCGGCCTACTGGGAGAAAAGCCGCGAGTTGGGCCAGGTGTTCAACCAGGGGCGCTGGGCGGACCAGCCGTTGGTACTGAGTGGCATCGACGGCCACACCGGCTGGGCCAACAAGGCCATGCTCAAGCGCCTGAACATCGATGCGGCGCAGGTCAGGGGGCTGTCGGAACGCGACCGCAGTTACGTCGGCCACGACCCGGACTTCACCCCCAACGGCTTTTTTTCCGAGTCGCGCTGGGACCAGGTACGCAGCCAGATTCCGCCCGCCGGCGAAGCGGTCATGCTCAAGGCCGCACGCGAAGCGGTGAGGATCAACAACCAGTACGGCGTTACCGCCTGGATGGATGCGGCGTCGAACGCCGGCAGTGGCGACTCGCTGTTCGATTTCAAACCCACCGCCAGGAGTGTCGGTGTGCTGCCGTTGTACCGCACCCTGGCCGAGCAGGGCGAACTGACCGCCCACGTGGCGGCCTTGATGATCGCCAACCCCAAGAGCCGGCCGGCGGACCTGGAGGTGTTGGCACAGGTGGCCAAGCAGTTCGACGGCGTGCCGAACCTGAGTTTTCCGGGTATCAAGGTGTTTGTCGATGGCGTGCTGGAGTACCCCGGGCAGACCGCAGCCATGCTCACGCCGTACAAGAACAGCGGCAAAGTCGGTCAGTTGCTGATCGAGCCCGAGCATTTCGGCGAACTGGTGGCGGCGGCGGAGCAGCGTGACTGGATCGTGCACATGCATGCGGTGGGCGACCGCGCGGTGCGCGAGTCGCTCAATGGCGTGGCCTACGCCCGCTCGCTCGACAGCAAGGCCCGGGCACACAGCATCAGTCACCTGCAACTGGTCGATCCCAAGGACTTCCCCCGCTTCAAGCAACTGGGCGTGATGGCCTCGATGCAATTGCTCTGGGCGACCGGGGAGAGCTACACCGTCGAGCTGGTCAAGCCTTACATCAGCCCCGAGGCCTACCGCTACCAGTACCCGGCCCGGTCACTGCAGCAGGCCGGTGCGCTGATCGCCGGTGCCAGCGACTGGCCGGTGTCCAGCCCCAACCCCTGGAACGCCATCGCCCAGGCCATCACCCGCAAAGGACCATTGGGGGTGTTGAATGCCAAGGAAAGTGTCGATCGCCAGAGCATGTTCCTGGCCTACACCCTCAACGCCGCCAAGACCCTGCGCCTGGAGCGGCAGATCGGCTCACTGGCAGCGGGGAAACAGGCCGACCTGATCGTGCTTGATCGAGATGTGTTCAAGGTCAGTAACCAAGAGCTGTCCGATACCCGGGTGCTCAAGACCTTCTTCGCCGGCAAGCAGGTGTACGGCCCCGCCTCCTGATACCTGTCCTGCCAATACCGGCTCCTCGCTGGCGAGGGGCCAGGTAGCGCCTGCCCGCATTCCCATAACAATAAGGGTTACCCATGAACGCACGTGTCCTTTGCACGGTCGCCGGCCTGCTGCTGGCACCTTTGAATTGCCAGGCCCTGACCCTGGGCGACAATTTCACCCTGGAACTGAGCCTCGCTGGCGCCAGCGACTACCGCAGTCGCGGGGTCTCGCAGACCCTCGGCGATCCGGCGTTGCAGGCCGGCGCCACCTTGATGCACACAAGCGGCCTGTACCTGGGGGCCTGGACCTCGAATGTCGATTACGGGTTCGACTACAAGACCCGCCAGGAGCTCGAGTACTACGCCGGCTACTACTGGCAAGCGACCGAGAACATCAGTCTTGACCTGGGCTACCTCAAGTACAGCTACCCCAAGGAAGGTCAGTTCAACATGAGCGAGGTCTACGCCATCCTCGATGTCTACGGGTTGATGTTGGGCGCCTATTACTCAAACGATGCGCCCAACGCCTTCGGTGAGGATCAGGACACGTTGTACAGCTACCTCGGTTACCGTCTGGCCTTGCCGGCCGAAGTCGGCCTGGAGCTGCGCGCCGGGCGCAATGATGTGAAGGATCCGGCGTTCTGGTCCACCAGCGGTGACAGCCGTGAGACCTACTACGAGTGGGAGGCGAAGCTTTCCCGCGAATTCTTCGGCGTCACCTGGGCGCTGAGCTACGTCGACACCGACCTGTCGAAAAGCGAATGCTTCAGCTGGTACGGCTACGACGATCTGTGTTCGGCCACCGTGGTGGCCAGTGCCAGCAAGACGTTCTGATCCGCTGCTGCGGGCGTGCCCGCAGCAGGCTACAACGACGTGCTGATTGAGCTATTGTGCGCTCAGTCGTCTTTTGGAAGTCAGCACATGCACGCGACTCATCCCTGCAGCCCATGGCAGGTGTTTCTCATCTTCCTGCGCCTGGGACTGACCTCCTTCGGTGGCCCCATCGCCCACCTGGGTTACTTTCGCGATGAGTTCGTCACCCGCCGTGGCTGGCTGGGTGAGCGCAGCTACGCCGACCTGCTAGCGCTCTGCCAGTTCCTGCCGGGGCCGGCCAGCAGCCAGGTGGGCATTGCCCTGGGGTTGTCACAGGCGGGCTACCGTGGCGCGCTGGCGGCGTGGCTCGGCTTTACCCTGCCGTCGGCTGCGCTGCTGACCGGCTTTGCCCTTGGGCTGGCGAGCCTTGGTCACGCCATGCCCGCCGGCGTGTTGCATGGCCTGAAGGTCGTGGCGGTGGCGGTCGTGGCCCAGGCGGTCTGGGGCATGGCGCGCAACCTGTGCCCGGACGCACCGCGCATCGCACTGATGGTCCTGGCCACCGTCCTGGTGCTGCTGGTGCCTTCGGCCTGGGTGCAGGTGGGCGTGATTGCGGCGGCGGGCGTTGCCGGTCTGGTGATGTTCAAACCGGCGCAGCGCCAGGCGCATGAGCCGTTGCCGGTCGCCGTCAGCCGGCGTGCAGGCCTGGGTTGGCTCACGCTGTTTTTTCTCCTGCTACTGGGCATGCCGCTGCTGGCCGGGCTCTGGCAGGAGCCGACCCTGAGCAGGCTGGAGGCCTTCTACCGCAGCGGTTCGCTGGTGTTCGGCGGCGGACATGTGGTGCTGCCGTTGTTGCAGGCTGAAGTGGTGTCGCCTGGCTGGGTCAGCAATGAGACTTTCCTGGCCGGCTATGGCGCAGCCCAGGCGATGCCGGGGCCCTTGTTCACCTTTGCGGCGTTTCTGGGGGCGTCGATGCAAGGGGTATACGGCGCTGTGCTGTGCCTTGGTGCTGTTTTCCTGCCGTCATTCCTGCTGGTGTTCGGTGCGCTGCCGTTCTGGGCGCAGTGGCGGCGCAACCTGCGCATGCAGGCGGCGATGCTCGGTATCAACGCGTCGGTGGTGGGGCTTTTGCTCGCGGCGCTGTATCAGGCGGCGTGGAACGCCATCCTCCAGTTGCAGGACTTTGTGCTGGCGATCGTCGCCTTGTTGGCACTGATGGTCTGGAGGTTGCCGCCCTGGCTGGTGGTCATCGGCTGTGGCGTCGCCGGCTGGCTGCTGGGTGTCCTGCCCTGAGGTGTAAAGCAGGATCAACGACAGAAAATTCCGTTCAGCCCTGAAAAGTGGCGAGCCTGCTGGCGCAAAGCACCCTGGATGAGGTGCTAAAACGCCAGTTGTTCTGATCGGTCGTCGCAGGAGGTGGCTTATCCTGCGTAGCGATCGGCCTTCATCAGCAGGCGTTCGACCTGGGCCAGTTCCCAGGTGCTGAGCAAACTCACCGGATCGGTATCGCGCGGCCAGCTATCCAGCGACCCCTCACGGCCATCGGTGCTACGGCAATACAGGCAGTGGTGCAGACGGGTACCGTCGAAGTCCAGGATCAGGTGCCAACCTTCGATTTCCACCTCATCGCCGAGACGGCGCAACGGGCGCAGTCCCAGGGCGGCGTCGCGCAGTTGCTGGTAGACCTCGCGGGGGTTGAGGGTAGGCATCGGCAGTGTGCTCGGTAATGGCATGGCCCTCAGGATAGCGCGGAGCAAGCCTGCGCCCAAAGCATCCGTGATGCTTGGTAGGAGCGGGCTTGCCCCGCGATGCGATGTGACTCACGGCCCGCGATCGCGGGGCAAGCCCGCGCCTACAGATCAAGGACATCCTCAGGCGTCGCGCAGCAAGTCCTGGGCATCGAGCAAGCGCCAGGCAATCTCCGGTCGACGCTCAAGGGCCCGGCGAATGGCGGCAGGGATGTTCTGCCGGGTCTTGCGACACAGGCCCGGCAGTTCGTCGATCTGGATGTTGAAGCCACGCATGGTTCGCACTTCATTGTCGCTGGGGCTGATCTGCAGGCGAATGCCGAGGTTCTCGTACAGCTTGCGCTGCATGTGCTCCAGGTCCGCCAGGCTCTGCAGGTTTTCCAGGCGCTCGAGCAGGCGCTTTTCCTCCTGGCGGGTCAGCAGCAGGATGCGCAGGTCCTGCAACGTCTCGCGCCCGCAATTGCAGGCGCCGGGCGGGCAGGGGGAGCGGGTCGGCAGGGTTGCATTCATGCCCCAAGCATAGCGATGGCGGGCGGCTTTTGCCCAGAGGCGAGCCGCTGCCTGTCGTCGGGCGGCTCGCCTTGTGCTCAGCGCACCAGGCAGGGTTGCTTGTTGTCGAAGCGCCAGCCCGGGATCAGGTACTGCATGGCCACGCTGTCATCTCGCGCACCCAGGCCCATGCCCTTGTACAACTCATGGGCGCGGCCCACGGCGTCCATGTCGATGTCCACGCCCAGGCCCGGCTTGCTCGGCACCTCGACATGGCCGTCGACGATCTGCAACGGGTTGTGGGTCAGCTGCTGGCCGTCCTGCCAGATCCAGTGGGTGTCGATGGCGGTGATCTCGCCCGGCGCGGCGGCGGCCACCTGGGTGAACATGGCCAGGGAAATGTCGAAATGGTTGTTCGAATGCGAACCCCAGGTCAGGCCCCAGTCATGGCACATCTGTGCCACCCGCACCGAGCCTTGCAGGGTCCAGAAGTGCGGGTCGGCCAGGGGGATGTCCACCGACTGCATCTGGATCGCATGGCCCATCTCGCGCCAGTCGGTGGCGATCATGTTGGTGGCGGTGGGCAGGCCGGTGGCGCGGCGGAACTCGGCCATCACCTCGCGGCCGGAATAGCCGTTCTCGGCACCGCAGGGGTCTTCGGCATAGGCCAGGACCTTGTGCTGGTCGCGGCACAGGGCGATGGCCTGCTTCAGGGACCAGGCGCCGTTCGGGTCGAGGGTGATGCGCGCCTCGGGGAAGCGCTCGGCCAGGGCAGTGACGGCGAGGATTTCCTCTTCGCCGCGCAGTACGCCACCCTTGAGCTTGAAGTCGTTGAAACCGTAGCGGGCCTGGGCGGCCTCGGCCAGGCGTACCACGGCTTCGGGGGTCATTGCCGCTTCATGACGCAGGCGCAACCAGTCGTCTTCGGCATCGACCTCGTTGCGGTAGGCCAGGTCGGTCTGCTGGCGATCGCCGATGTAGAACAGGTAACCGAGCATCTTGACCCGCTCCCGTTGCTGGCCTTCGCCAAGCAGGGCGGCCACCGGCACCTCCAGGTGCTGGCCGAGCAGGTCGAGCAGCGCCGCTTCCACGGCGGTGACCGCATGAATGGTGATGCGCAGGTCGAAGGTCTGCAGGCCGCGCCCGGCAGCGTCGCGGGCGGCGAAGGTCTGGCGCATCTGGTTGAGGATGCGTTGGTACTGGCCGATGGGTTGGCCGACGACCAGGCTGCGGGCGTCCTCCAGGGTCTCGCGGATGCGTTCGCCGCCGGGCACTTCGCCGACCCCGGTGTTGCCGGCGTTGTCCTTGAGAATCACGATGTTGCGGGTGAAGAAGGGGCCGTGGGCGCCGCTCAGGTTGAGCAGCATGCTGTCGTGGCCGGCCACCGGAATGACCTGCAGGCTGGTGATGACCGGGGTTTGCTGTTGTTGTGTGTTCATCAGGCGTGTCCTGGAAGGGCCAAAAGGGATCAGTGGGATTTGCCGAGGGTGGTCTGTGCCGGACTCGCCTCGAGCGGTTGTTCATGAGTTGCCCGCCGGGTACGGGCGAAGAACACCAGCACGGCGGCGATGGCCGAGGTGCCGGCCAGGCCGTACAGGCCGCCCTGGATGGAGCCGGTGCTCTGTTCGAGAAAACCGAAGGTGGTCGGGGCGACGAAGCCGCCAAGATTGCCGATGGAGTTGATCAGGGCGATGACCGCCGCTGCGATGCGCGCATCCAGGTAAGCCTGGGGGATCGGCCAGAACAACGCCGAGGCCGACTTGAAACCAATGGCGGCAAAGCACAGGGCAACGAAGGCGAAGATCGGCCCGCCGGTGGTGGACAGGAACATGCCGGCGGCAGCGATCAGCAGCGCAGTGGCCACCCACGCCTGCTGGGCACGAAAGCGAGCCGACAGCGCCGCGAAGCCGTACATCGCCAGGATCGAGATCAGCCAGGGAATGGAGTTGAAGAAACCGACCTGCAGGTCACTGATGTCGCCCATTTTCTTGATGATGCTGGGTAGCCAGAAGGTCGCTGCGTAGATGGTCAGCTGGATGCAGAAGTACAGCACGCAGAACAGCAGGATCTGGCCGTCCTTGAGCAACTGGCCGATGCTCGGTTTGACCCGGGTCTGGGCGTCGCGCTCGCGTTGCTCGGCGTCGATGGTGTCGACCAGGGCATCCTGCTCCTCGCGGCTGAGCCATTTGGCGTCGTGGGGCCTGGAGTCGAGCCAGAACCAGACGAAGAAGCACAGGAATACCGAGGCCAGGCCTTCGATCAGGAACATCCACTGCCAACCATGCAGGCCCAGGCCTTCGATCTGCAACAGCGCCCCGGCCAAGGGGCCGGAAATCAGCGAGGCCAGCGCCGAGCCGCTGAGGAAGATGGCAATGGCCTTGCCGCGTTCGACACCCGGCAGCCAGCGGGTGAAGTAGTAGATGACACCTGGGAAGAAGCCGGCTTCGGCGATGCCCAGCAAGAAACGCAGGATGTAGAAGTGGGTTTCGTTCTGGATGAAGGCCATCAGTGTCGCCACGATGCCCCAGGTGAACATGATCCGGGTCAGCCAGATCCGTGCACCGACCTTCTGCAGGAGCATGTTGGAAGGGACTTCGAACAGGGCATAGCCGATGAAGAACAGGCCGGCGCCCAGGCCATAGGCGGCTGCGCCGATGCCCAGGTCGTGCTCCAGGTGGGTGCGGACAAAGCCGATGTTGACCCGGTCGATGTAGTTGACGATGAACATGATGACGAACAGCGGCAGTATGTGGCGCTTCACCTTGGCCACGGCGCTGGCCAGGGTGGGGTCGCGCTCGGCTGCCGTCGATGCAGGGCGTTGAGTAGTCACGTTGCCAATCTCCCACTCGTTGTTGTTATGCGGGGTTGTCTGTTGGTGGCGATTTTTCGGGCATGATGCGCATCATGTTGCTAGACATCGTACAAGTGGTTTTTCGACTGCGCAATCGCTCTGCACGATTTTTTATCGCTTGCGTGCAATGAAATTGGGCTTATAGGGGAAGTGTGGCGCTGTGTGGCATATTTGTCAGCAGCATTGGAGGTCGTGAATCTGATGGATGTCATACAAGTTGATTGTTGTCTGGCCTCTACCTGATCCCCGGGCGGTGGTAAGCTCGGTCTGGCGTCAATTTTCCTCGCACAGGTACTTCATGGACAACCTCACTTCAGGCAACGGTGTTGCGCGGCGACGGGCAGGCAGCCTGGCCCACGAGCTGGTCGAACAGTTGAGCCAGCGCATCCTGTTGGGGCAACTCAAGCCGGGGGAGAAGCTGCCTTCGGAAACCACCATCGTGCGAGAGCATGGGGTCAGTCGCACCGTGGTGCGCGAAGCGCTGTCCAGGTTGCAGGCCTCCGGGCTGGTGGAAACCCGTCATGGCATCGGTACCTTCGTGTTGGCGCGTGAGACCTCGATGGGGCTGCGCCTGAATGTCGATACCGCCGCCAGCGTGCGCGGCATTCTCGAATTGCGCATGGGCCTGGAGGTTCAGGCCGCCGCCCTGGCTGCGGCACGGCGCAGCGACGAGCAGTTGCGGCAGATGCGCAAGGCCCTGGACGATTACCAGGCGTCGCTGGAGAACAACGATTGCTGCGTCGAGCAGGACAAGCGCTTCCACCAGTTGATCGCCGAAGCCACCGGCAACCGCTACTACACCGACATCATGCAGCACCTGGGTACTTCGATGATCCCGCGCACCCGGGTCAACGCCGATGAGCGGGGCGATACCGACTTCTCGCAACTGGGCTACCTGGCTAACCTTGAGCACGAAGCGATACTCGCCGCGATCGCTCGCCAGGATCCGGATGCGGCGCGCGCCGCCATGCTGCTGCACTTGAGCAACAGCCTGGCGCGGTTGTCCGGTCGCGGTAGCGCTTAATTGTCCTTGAGCTTCCAGGTGCCTGGCAGTGACAGGTCGCCGGAGCTGATATCCCACACGCTGCTCACGCACAGCAGCGGGTTGTGCAGGTCGGCATTGACCTTCAGCGCGGCGGTCACACCGTCGTAGTTGAAACTCTGCGGGAAGCCCACGGCGGCCAGTGGAACGCTGATCCGTGCGGCATTGTTGTCCAGGCTCAGGTCGTAACCGGGGGAGTCGATGTAGATCGGTGCTCCGGGCCAGGTGGCCGGCAGCTTCGGTTTCACCCCTTCGGGAATATCGCGCACCTTCAGCCCGCTCGGGCCGCAGCTTGCGTCCTTGCTCAGCACCACCCAGTGCGAGTGCCACAGGCCGCCGTCGTTGTCGTTCTTGCCGTCGCGGTTTTCGTCCAGTTTCGGCGTGTCGTCGAAGTCCGGGTGCGAGGTCAGGGCCAGGGCCAGGATACCGGCCTGGGCCTCGAAGCCGACACTACTGCTGTCAAGGCTGGTGGGCCAGACATAGCTGTACACCTCGGCGCCGGCAAAGGCGCCCTTGGCGGTGGGCAGGCGGCTGCCGGCCTTGCCGTCGACCAGTTGCTCGAATACCAGGTTGTCGCCTTGCTTGAAGACCCGGGTCTGGACCAGGTCGAAGGCGGCCTCGGCATTGCCCTTGGCGCTGTCGATGCCTGGACTTTCATGGGCCCAGGCCTGGGTGGCGAGTAGGCCGAGAGTGAAGGCTAGGGTGCGTTTCATGGGGTGACTCCTTTGTGGGTTTATGGTTTCGATTCGATACCAAGCAGCCTAAACCCATGCTGCGCTTTGTCAATATGGTTTTTATTCGATACTATCTATCGAGATCATTAACCGAGGCCGCCTGCCGTGCTATTCGACCTGTTGGAAAGGCTGTCGAGCCTGACCCGTGTCTGGTTTCGCCAGCACCCGCTGCTGGCCGACCTGCAGCCGATCCAGCTCAGCGCCTTGCTCTACCTGTCGCGCTGCAACCGTTACTCCAATACGCCCCTCGCGGTCACCGAGTACCTGGGGCTGACCAAGGGTACGGTGTCGCAATCGCTCAAGGCCCTCGAGGCCAAGGGCCTGATCGTCAAGACCCAGGACCAGGCCGACAAACGCAGCGTGCACTTGAACCTGACCGAGCCCGCGCGCGCGCTGCTTGGCGCGGTCATGCCGCCGCAATTCCTCGCCACCGCCAGCGCACGCATGGGTGAGCGTGCCGCTGACCTGGAGGCGCTGCTGGCTGACCTGCTGCGCACCATCCAGCAGCACGAGGATGTGCCGGGCTTCGGCTTGTGCAAGACCTGCCGCTTTCACCGCAGGACCGCCACCGGTGGTTTTTGCGAACTGACCCAGGAGCCGCTGGCCCCAGCCGAGCGTGAACTGATCTGCCGCGAGCACCAACTCGCCGAACTGACGGAGTGAGTGCTGATGAAGCTTGAGACCATCCTGACCGGCAAGGCCGTGCCCTACACCCGCCCAGGTTCCTGCAGTGCCATCGCCAAGCTGCCCCGCAGTGGCGCGCTGGCCGTGACCGAACTGGGCCTGGCCGGTGACGAGCAGGGTGACCTGCGGGTGCATGGCGGTAAGGACAAGGCGATCCATCATTACCCCCGTGAGCACTATGCGCAGTGGCGTGCCGAGCTGGGCGAGCATCCGCTGTTGCAGGCGCCAGGGGCCTTTGGCGAGAACTTCAGCAGCCATGGCCTGACCGAGGCCGAGGTCTGCCTGGGCGACCGCTTTCGTGCGGGCACGGCATTGCTGGAGGTGTCCCAGGGGCGTCAGCCGTGTTGGAAGCTCAATGATCGTTTTGCCGTGAAGGATATGTCGCTGCGGGTCCAGCAAAGTGGTCGTACCGGCTGGTATTACCGGGTGCTGGAAGAGGGGGTTGTGGCGGCGGGGTCGGCTTTCGAGCTGATTGCGCGGCCCTGGCCGCAGTGGTCGGTGGCGCGCTTGTCGGCGGTGTTGTTCGACCGGCAGGTCAATGCCGAGGTGATTCGCCAGTGTCTTGAGTTGCCGCTGGCGCCATCCTGGCGCAGGACACTGGAGCGTCGCCTGGAAAAGGCCGAGGTGGAGGATTGGGCGCCGCGGTTGCAAGGGCCCGCGACAAGCGTTTAAACGCATCGCGGGGCAAGCCCGCTCCTACGCCCGGTAGGAGCGGGCTTGCCCCGCGATTCATTACGCCGCCGAACTAAAGGTCTTTACACCCTGGGCCTTCGCTACCTGCTTGCGGCAGGCCTCACCGAAGGCTTCGAACATTTTCACCGAGTCCGGGTTCTTCGCTGCTTGCCACTCCGGATGCCATTGCACGGCAAACAGGAACGGCGACAGGCTGGGTGCGTGGATCGCTTCAACCAGGCCGTCTTCGGCCCAGGCCAGTGGCTCGATGCCCTTGCCCAGCTTGTTCAAGCCCTGGCCGTGCAGCGAGTTGACGCGGATCTCGTCGCTCTTGAGCAACGTGTGCAGCCAGCTGCCTTGCTCCAGACGCACGCCGTGGACGGCGCTGTACTGGACGTCTACCGGATCCTCGGGGTTTTCCCGGTGATCGTTGAAGCCAGGCTCGGCGTAGACCTTCTGGTGGATGTCACCGCCCAGGGCCACGTTGATTTCCTGCATGCCGCGGCAGATGCCGAAGATCGGCAGGCCACGGGCGAGGGCAGCTTTGACCAGGGGCATGTCGAACAGGTCGCGATCGCGGTCCTGGCCCTTGCCCGGGGTCTGGTTTTCCTGGCCGTACAGGGCCGGGTCGATGTTGCTGCCGGCACCGGTCAGGTACACGCCATCGGCCATGTCCAGGTAGGTTTCCAGGTCTTCGATGCCGCAGCAGGTCGGTACTAGCACCGGTACGCAACCAGCATGTTCAACCAGCGGCACGATGTATTTGTGGGTCATGACCTGATAATCGTGACCTTTGCGCTCCTGGGCGCCCATGGTCATCAGGACGACGGGTTTGCGAAGTGTTTGTTTCTTATTGCCAATGTTGCTGTTGGGCATATGTCACCTTGGGACAGGCGCGGCCTGTCATTATTGTGCAGGTGCGCAACTTGAACCCTGCGCTACCTGAGGTTTCGAGCACTGCCGGAACGCCGCTTGGGGCCAGTATTTCCGGTCGAAACCTGTATTAAGCTTGCCAGAGCCGTTTAATATGTCAAACGACTTCAGATTGCGCGGGCGAAGCTTGTCATTGCTTGAATGCAATGATCGGGCTGCAGGCAAAAGAGACTGCAGAGGTTGGGGGGGAGCAAG
Organism: Pseudomonas sp. NPDC090755; assembly: GCF_044769005.1. Lineage (NCBI taxonomy): Bacteria > Pseudomonadati > Pseudomonadota > Gammaproteobacteria > Pseudomonadales > Pseudomonadaceae > Pseudomonas > Pseudomonas sp. NPDC090755. Next base: position 182,119 of record NZ_JBIVXC010000006.1, read on the forward strand.
GGTCAATAATAATTAACGGCTTACGGGGCTGTTCAAAACCGGCCGGAGGTGGCCGCTCCCGCAGTCGGCATCGCCGTGTTGTTGGCGCCGGGCTGCCACTTGAGTGGTGGACTTTGCGCGTCGCTTTCCCGGCGTACGATGCATTTCCATTGCAGCTCCGGCTGTGCAGGCACCCTGATCATGCCCTTCCACAGCGGGTACTCGCTGGTGTCGTCCAGGCGCACGGCGTGGGCCGGGTTCCATTCGCCCAGTTCCGCCCCGGTGCCGACGGCATAGACACTTTCACCCGGTTGGGTGTGGCCCTCGTAGCAACTGAACAGCACGGGCACAGAGGGCTGCACCTCTGCGCTGCGCCACAGCCTGATCCGACCGTTATCGTGGGTCAGTGCCTGGGTGAACTGTGCCGGGGCGGACTGCAGGTCGGCGTCCAGGGCCATGAGCACTGTGCCCTGGGTGCCGGTGGTCCTGGCGACCAGCCCACTGTAGTTGTCGAGGAACTCGATCGGCGAGTCGGCCTTGATGCCTGCCTCGCGACGTAACCCGATCAATTGGCGAATCAGGTCGCCCCGAGACCAGACGTACATGTCCGGCCAATACACGGTGGGGGTTCCCGGGCTTGAGAGGATGTAGGCATAAGCCAGGTTGCGTTGTTCCTCAGGCAAGGCCCAGTGGTGTTGCCCGTTATTGGCGCCGGGCGAATAGCCGGTGTCATGGTTGTCGACGAAGGTCACCGCCACCTCGCGCCAGCGCGGTTCGGGGTTGCCATTGAGGCCATGGCGCCACTGGCGGATGTCGCCGCTTTGCATGCGGTTTTTCAAGGCGAAGTCGAACACGCTGCAGTTGGCGCGGCTGGACCAATCCTTGAGTGCATCCTGCCAGTCCTTGTCGTGGCGCCAATCGGTGGGCGGGTATTCGTTGGGGGCCTTCCAGAGCTCGCCGACACAGAAATCAAGGCCGGGGATTCCTTGCATCCAGCTGTCGACGCGTTCGGCGGCATAGCCTTTGACGAAATCGAAACGCAGCCCGTCGGCGCCATAGTGGTCGCGCAGGTTCTCGAACTCCTGGCGAAACAGGCCGTAGACCACCGGGTTGGCGGTGTTGAGGTCGGCATCGCCCTGCATGAAGCCTTCGCCGTCGTCGCAGGCCGGGCAGTCGTTGCGCCAGAACTGGCCGTTGTTTTTGCGCAGATCGGTTTTCAGATCGGGCGATGTGCCGGCACTATGGTTGGGCACCACGTCGTAGATCACCTTGACGCCCGCCTGGTGCAATGCCTTTACCGCCAGCTTGAGTTGTTCGTCATTGCCGTAGCGGCTGTTTTTGTCGAAGTCACGCCAGAAGTAACCTTCACCGCCGCCGGATACGCCGTTCGGATCCCCCCAGTGGGATTCGTCGCGCCAGGGGGGTGGCATCCAGACTGCGGTAAAACCGTCTGCACCGATCTGCTTGGCCGCCTTTTCAAGGCTTGAATACCAGGTGCCGGACCGGCTCGAATTCCAGTGAAATCCTTGCAGCAGGATCTCGTCGCCGCCGTCATAACGCACGCCTTGAGGGCTGGCACTGCGATTGTCCTGTGCCTGGGACCAGTCCAGCGGAGCGAGTAGTGCTGGAAGTAATGCAATCAAGTGCCACGGGCCGACGCGAGTGTTCATGGAGCGGTCCTCGAAACAGGTGTGACTGTGTGCATGCTAAGAGGCGGGGGCAGGGGCGTAACCTGGCATTTTTACCAGGTGCGGATCGAGCGCTGGCTTTGGCGCACTGGCCCTGCGCTACCTATACTGTGTCCTTCGGCAACAGCCCGCTGTCGTTGACCGGGTCGAGACGCCTCTGATCCTGTGGTCGTGCCTTTAGTAGTCGGTGGATGCGAGTCGTCATCTCTCAACGCTACATGGGGTTCACGTCATGGATATCGTCAGTCTGGTGGTTCAGATCATTGCCGGTGTGGTGGGTGGCAACGCCGTCGGCATGAGCAAGCAAGGCATGGGGGCGGGGCTCAACTCGATCGTCGGGGGCATCGGCGGGGTGGTGCTGGGGCAGATCGTCGCGGCGATTACCGGTGAGCCGGGTGCTGCGGCGGCGGGCGGGGCAGTGGACCTGCCGTCGCTGATCAGCAGCGCTGTCGGCGGCGGTGCCGGTGGTGCGGTGCTGACCTTTATCGTGGGTTTGATCAAGTCGAAGATGCATCCGCAGTAAGCCCGATCGCGGGGCAAGCCCGCTCCCACTGAGAGATGGTCTGTGGGAGCGGGCTTGCCCCGCGATCAGGTCTACCCGTCAGTGCAGGATTTGTGCGAGGAACCCCTGCGCCCGCGCACTCTGCGGATTGTTGAAAAACGCTTCGGGGCTGGCGTCTTCGATGATCTGCCCGCCATCGAGAAACAACACGCGTTCGGCCACCTGGCGGGCGAAGCCCATTTCGTGGGTAACGCACAGCATGGTCATGCCGGTGTCGGCCAGTTTCACCAGCACGTCCAGCACTTCGGCCACCATTTCAGGGTCCAGCGCCGAGGTCGGTTCGTCGAACAGCATGATCTTGGGCTTCATGCACAGCGCCCGGGCAATGGCCACCCGCTGCTGCTGGCCACCGGAGAGCTGGCTGGGGTATTTGCCGGCCTGGCTTTCGATGCCCACCTTGTTCAGGTAGAAACGCGCACGCTCCTCGGCCTCCTTGCGCGACAGGCCGCGCACGGTCATGGGCGCCAGGGTGCAGTTGTCCAGCACGCTCATGTGCGGGAACAGGTTGAAGTGCTGGAACACCATGCCGATTTCACTGCGGACCTCGGCGGCCTGGCGGGTGGTCAGGGCCAGGTCCGTGTCGTGGACACGGATGGTGCCGCCTTCGGCGATTTCCAGGCGGTTGATGCAGCGGATCAGGGTCGACTTGCCCGAGCCGGAGGGGCCGCACAGGACGATGCGCTCGCCCTCGCGCACGTTCAGGTTGATGTCGCGCAGCACATGGAAGGCACCGTAGTGCTTGTTCAGGCCTTCGATGGTCACCACGACCTTGCGCAGGTCGGAGTGCGGGACAGGGGTGGAGGCTGCAAGGCTCAGTGAAGCGGTCATGTTGTTATTCTCCCGCGATCAATTGAAGCGTGCCGCGCTGTAGGGCGCAGGGTCGGTAAAGGTGTCGGCGCCGGTCATCATTTCCGCCAGCAGGCGGCCGCTGACCGGGCCCAGGGTCAGGCCGTGGTGGGCGTGACCGAAGTTGAACCACAGGCCCTTGTGGCGCGCCGCCGGGCCGATCACCGGACGCATGTCCGGCAGGCAGGGGCGGCGGCCCAGCCAGGGCTTGGGGTCGAGGCGCTTGCCCAGCGGGAAGATCGTGCGGGCGAGCACTTCACAGCGCTGGAGCTGGATCTCGTTGATGGCATCGCTGCTGGCGGCAAACTCGATGCCGGTGGTCAGGCGGATGCCCTGAGCCATGGGCGCCAGGACATAACCGCCCTGGGCGTCACAGATCGAATGCTTGAGCTCGGCGCCATCGCGGCCCTGGTAATGCATGTGATAGCCGCGTTTGATTTCCAGCGGGATCGTGTACCCCAGCGGCCTGAACAGATCGCCCGACTGCGGGCCGAGGGCGACTACCACGTCTGGAGCGGTGATCGGTCCCTGGCGGCTGTCGACCTGCCAGTCGCTGCCGACCTGGCGCAGGGTGCGTGCATCGCCATGGATGAACTGGCCGCCGCGTTTGACGAACAACGCCGCATAGCCACGGGTCAGGCCGCCGGGGTTGGTGACGGTCTTGGGGTCGAGCCAGTGGATGCCGCCGACCACGTTTTCGGTCAGGTCCTGTTCGCGCTCACGCAACTGCCGGCGATCGAGGATCTCGTAGCTCAGGCCGAACGACTTCAGGGCATGGGCATCGGCCTGGGCCTTGTTGAATGCGGCGTCGTTATGAAACACCTCGATCCAGCCATGGGCCTTGACCAGGTCGGCCAGGCCGGCCGCCTTGATAAGGGCATCGTGTTCTTCCACGCAGCGCTGTACCAGCGGCAGCATGGCCCTGGTGGCCACAGCCAGGCCCGCGGCGGAGGAGTTCTGCCAGTACTTGAACAGCCAGGGGGCGATCTTTGGCAGGTGCATCGGGCTGTAGCGCACGTCGGATTGGCGGTTCAGGCCATAGCGCAACAGGCTCGACAGCTCCCGCGGGAAGGCATAGGGAATGACGCTCGAGCGTTCGATCAGCCCGGCGTTGCCGTGGCTGGTGCCGCTGCCCGGCTCCTCGCGGTCGATGAGGATCACCTTGCGGCCGCGGGCCTGCAGGTGCAGCGCCGTGCTGACGCCGACGATGCCGGCGCCCAGAACGATGGTTTGACAGTGCATTGGAACGGTCCTCACAAATCAGGCAATCAGCGCAGGTGGCGGCCCAGTCGGGCTTCGATGTGTTTGAGGCTGCGCCGCACGATCTCGACGATCAGCAGGTAGAGCACGGCGGCCCACAGGTAGATCTGGAAGTCGAAGCTGCGCGAGAAGGCAAGCTTGGTCACCCCCATCAGGTCGTAGATGGTCACCAGCGAGGCAATGGCGCTGGCCTTGATCATCAGGATCAGTTCATTGCCCAGCGGGCCGATGGCGACGATCAGCGACTGCGGCAGGATGATCTTGAAGAAGGTGGTCGAGCGCTTGAGGCTCAGCGCCTTGGCCGCTTCGTACTGTCCGGGGGCGACGGCCAGCAGGGCGCCACGGAAGATCTCGGCCTGGTAGGCGGCGGTGTTGAGCACGAAGGCCAGCAGGGTGCAGTACCAGGCTTCGCGGAAGAACCACCACAATCCGACGTCCTGCCAGAAACCCTTGAGCGAGCCCAGGCCGTAGTACAGCAGAAACAGCTGGGCCAGCAGCGGCGAGCCACGGAAGAAGTAGATGTAGCCGGCGCTCAGGCGTTGCAGCAGCAGGTTGTTGGACAGGCGTGCCAGGGCCAGGAGCATGCCCAGCAGCGCGCCGAGGGTGAAGGATATGGCGACCAGTTTGGCGGTGACCAGCAAACCGTCGATAAAGCGTGGACCGTAGCGTTCCAGCAGGTCGGGGTCGAGAACGAAGGCCAGCAGTTGATCGAAACTCATGTCCGGGCACTCCGCAGGTGACGGCTGAAATACTGCTCGATGAACACGAACACCCGACCCGACAGCGCCGAGAACAGCAGGTAGCCCAGGCATGCCACGCCGTAGAAGAACATCGGCTCCTTGGTCACGCTGACTGCAAGGTTGGTCTGGCGCATCAGGTCGACCAGGGAAATGGTCGAGACCAGCGAGGTGTCCTTGAGCAGCGACAGCCAGTTGTTCGACAGCCCCGGCATGGCGATGCGCACCAGTTGCGGGAAGATCACCTTGCGAAAGGTCGTGGCCTTGCTCAGGCCCAGGGCCTGGGAGGCTTCATACTGGCCTTTGGCGACGGTCTTGAAGGCGCCCAGCCAGATTTCGCTGGAAAAGGCGGCGAACACCAGGCTGAAGGCGATCATCGCAGCGAGGAAGGTGTTGATCATCACCTCGCCCTCATAGCCCATGGCCAGGAGGATTTTCTGCGCGGCGATCTGGCAGCCGTAGTAGATGATCAGTAGCGTGAGCAGCTCGGGCAGGCCGCGGAACACGGTGGAAAATACCGTGGCCACGGCGCGGGGAAAGCGCTTGGGCGAGCGGGCCATCAGGGCCACGCCCAGGCCCAGGGGCAGGCCGATGGGCAGGCAGGCCAGGGCCAGGGAAATGGTCACCAGGGCGCCGGCCAGCAGGGCCTGGCCCCAGCCGCCGCTGGCGAAAGATAACAGGGACAGTTGTTCGAGCATGGGCGAACCCTCTCGGTTCAAGAGTGTGTGGTGCTGGGGAGGGTTTCATCGCGGGGCAAGCCCGCTCCCACAGAGGGTGGGAGCGGGCTTGCCCCGCGATCGGTCACTGATAGATATCGAAGTCGAAGTAACGACTGGCGATCTTCTGGTAGGTGCCGTTGGCGACGATGTCGTCCAGGGCCTTGTTCAGGCGCTCGCGCAGGGCCTGGTCGTCCTTGCGTACGGCGATCGCGGCGTCGGCCTTGGTGCCGTTGACGTCGCCGAGGATCTTGCAGCAGTCCTTGCCGGCCTTGCCCAGCCACTCATGCAGCGGGAACTTGTCGGCGATCACGCCGTCCAGGCGCCCGGCAGCAAGGTCCGCGTTGGCTTCATCGAGGGTCGGGTAGAGTTTGACGTCGGCACCGGCCTTGCCGTACACGTCTTCGGCGTAGATCGCCTGGGTCGAGGAGGACTGCGCACCGACCGTGTAGCCCTTGAAGCTGGTCTGGGCGTCGGTGATCTCGCTGTCCTTGGCCACGGCGACCGACAGTGGGGTCTTGTAGTAGTGATTGGTGAAGGCGATCTTCTTGCGTCGCTCCTCGGTGTCGATCATCGACGCCACCACCGCGTCGTATTTCTTGGCCATCAGCGCCGGGATGATGCCTTCCCAGTCCTGGGCCACCAGGGTGCACTCGACCTTCATCTGCTCGCACAGGGCCTTGGTGATATCGATATCGAAGCCGTGCAGTTGGTTATCCGAGTCCACATAGTTGAAGGGTGGGTAAGCGCCTTCGGTGGCGAACCTCAGGGTTTCGGCCTGGGCCATGGTTGCGCTGGCGAGCAGCAGGGCGCACGCGCCTGCAAAGCGGATAACGGGTTTCATGTCACACCTCGATCTGTTGTTTGCACTCTTGCTATTGTTTGCTCGTTGACGTGTAGCCAACGAATTCATTGTGTAGAGCGGCAGTTGCTTCCAAGCGTTTTTCAACATCCGGTCCTAGCTTCTTGCAGACCTCGTTGACCATCAGGTGCGCCCACGACAGCATCGTCGCGGTCGACTCCCAGAACAGATTGAACTCGGTGGGGATGCGAAATACCTCATCGGCGTTGGCATCGGCCCAGTCACAGAAGGTGTCGGTAACCAGTGTTACCGGGATGCCCGTTTCCCGTGCCTTGCGACACAAGGTCAGGGCGTGGCGTGAGTAGCGGCGCGCCTCGAACACCACCAGGGCGCACTCGGTGGGCTCGGCCAGCAACACTTCGCCGAAGTGCCCGGCGCTGCCGTCGACCACCTGCACGCCGTCGCGCAGGTACTGCAGCAGGTGGGCCATGCACTGGGCGATGCCGCGCTCGGTCTGAAAGCCGGCGACGAACACCCGGCGCCGCTGCGCCAGGCGCTGGCTGACCGCTTCCCAGGCCGGGGTGCGGCTGTATTCGTAGACCCGCACCAGCGCCCCGACTTCCTGTTCGAGGCTGCGGGCGATGCCGGCGGCATCCTTGCCCTGCCGTTGGCGGAATTCTTGCAAACGATCACCGACCAGCCAGGGGCCATCGCCCAGGTCGTCCTTGAGATCGTGCTTGAGCGCCTTGAGGTGCTCATAGCCCAGCGCACGGCAGAAGCGCCCGACACTCGATTCGCTGACGCCGATCTTGGCCGCGAGGCTGGCCGAGGTTTCGAAGGGCAGGTCGGTGAGGTGGGCGAGCATGTAGCTGGCGATCTTGCGACCCGAAGCCGCCGCATTGTGCAGGCTGTTTTCCAGGCGTTGCTTGATCGGTTGGCTCACGGGCGATTCTCGAAGGCGATTACACTTGGAAACAGAAAATGAATGTTTTCTGTCATCAAGTCAATATTTGACAGTTTGCTGTCACTGCGCGAGAGTTCCAGGCCTTGCCCTGCGCTGTAAGCCCATACCAAATCCAATAAGGGAGCTTCAGATGTCCGCACGTCCCGACACCGCTGTCACGCAGATTGCCTTTGCCGATTTGCAGGCCCTGCTGCACCGCATCTTCGTTCGTCATGGCTGCAGCGAAACGGTGGCCGCCAGCCTTGCCTTCAACTGCGCCAGTGCCCAGCGTGACGGTGCGCACAGCCACGGTGTGTTCCGGATTCCCGGTTACGTGTCGACCTTGGCCAGCGGCTGGGTCGATGGCCGGGCGGTGCCGGTGGTCAGCGATGTCGCCAGTGGTTATGTCAGCGTCGATGCCCAGGGTGGCTTCGCCCAGCCCGCGTTGGCGGCCGCCCGCGCTCTGCTGGTGGAGAAAGCGCGCAGTGCCGGTATCGCCGTGCTGGCGATCCACAATTCACACCATTTCGCCGCACTCTGGCCGGATGTCGAACCTTTTGCCGACGAAGGCCTGGTGGCCCTGAGCGTGGTCAACAGCATGACCTGCGTGGTGCCCCATGGCGCGCGCAAGCCACTGTTCGGCACCAACCCGATTGCCTTTGCCGCACCTTGTGCCGGCAGCGATCCGATCGTCTTCGACATGGCCACCAGCGCCATCGCCCACGGTGACGTGCAGATCGCTGCGCGCAAGGGTGAGCTGTTGCCTGAAGGCATGGGCGTGGACAGCGAAGGGCAGCCGACCCGTGAGCCGGGCAAGATCCTTGACGGCGGGGCGCTGCTGCCGTTTGGCGGGCACAAGGGCTCGGCGCTGTCGATGATGGTCGAGTTGCTGGCGGCAGCGCTGACCGGCGGGCATTTCTCCTGGGAGTTCGACTGGGCGCAGCACCCGGGCGCGAAAACCCCATGGACGGGGCAACTGATTATCGTCATTGACCCGAGCAAGGCTCAAGGCAATCGCTTTGCCGAGCGTAGCCGGCAACTGGTGGAGCAGATGCAGGCAGTGGGTTTGACCCGTATGCCCGGCGAGCGTCGCTACCGCGAGCGTGAAGCCTCGGCCCGTGACGGGGTGAGCCTGACGCCGCAGGAACTGGCGCAGTTGCAGGCCATGGCGCAGGACTGAGTGCCCAGGCCCCATCGCCAGTCGGGCTGACGATGGGGCCTGTCCTTACAGGCCTTTGGGTTTCCAGTTACTGGTATTGCTGTGTCCATCCTTCAGCGGGTGGCGGTAATGGTTGCAAAAACCCTCGGGGTTGGTGGACGCGCCAAAGCCCGCCGCGTTCTGCACCACTTCGTAGCTGTTGGTACCCGTCCAGGTCACAATCCAGGGGATACGCACTCCACAGTCGAAGTCGCGCTTGCCAGGGCGCAATGGGTTGAGCGATGTGCAGAACTGTTGCAGCGTCGCCAGGTCCATGAACATCACGGTATTGGGGTACTGGTGACCGAACTCTTCAACCCTGGCCTGGAGGGTGATACCCGCGCGGTGTGTCACCGCTTCGCGCGTGTTGTCGATTGTCTCGTTGAGGATGCGCATCGCCTCTGCAGGCACTTCAAGATCGCGTTGTATCAGTTGGTTGTAGAGATCGTCAGGTCGGCGCTGGCCAAGGATCCGGACGTGTTTGACCAGAAAATCGGATGTGCAGTTACACATGGTGGTTTCCTCGCGGCAGCCCTTGCGGGCTGCGCAGTGCAGGCTGATTGAACGGGCGCGTGTCAGTGCTCCAGATCCTTGGCCGACGTCTTGCCCGGCCACACGCCGGTCATCTGGATTTCCCGGCTCCCGGTCAACCACTGGCCCAGCGGGCTGGGCCAGCTGAAGCTGTAGTTATCGCTGTTCATCATGCCTTTGAAGGTCACTTGGGCAGTGATGTTGGTGGCGTTGAGCGGAATGTTGCCCACGGTTTTCGACAGGCCGCCACTTAGGCTGAACGACTGGTGCTGCTTTCCTGACGGCGTGTCGTAGTCCAGGGTAATGGCGGTGATGTAGGTGCAACCGGGTTTGTTGTTGAACAGAATCTCCAGTCCACCCAGGCGGTTGATCCAGTTGGGGATCAGCAGCTCGCCGTCGAATGACGCGAAGGTGTAGGCGATCGGAATCGACTGAGTGGCCAGTGTGCCGGCCTTGTCGGGCCACAAGTGCTGGTCGACGCTCTTGGTCTGATTGGTCGAAACGTAAGAGCCCTTGGCGTCGGCACTGGCCAGCAGGTCTTGCACACCGCCCACGGAACCTGTGATGGAGAACGACGAGCTGTTGTCCTGCGAGCCGACGTTCAGGCCGCTGGTGGCGTAGATCACACTGGTGACCACGCCAAAGCCCTGGGCGATACCGTTGCTGGACGCCATGCTGACCCGGTTGGCCTGGTCTTTGAGCCATTGCAGGGTCTGCGGTTGGGTCAGCACCGTGAGGTCGGCCAGGTAGTCCTCAGAGGCGATACCAAACTCCGAGGCGATGGAGCCGGTGGAGGCAAAATCCCACTTTACCTCGGTGCCGGCGGTGATCTTGGTGCCGGTTTCCGGATCGGTCGCTGAACCGTCCAATGCCACGCTGCTCTGGCTGCGTTTCACATTGCTCGACGACAACTTCCATTGGTTGGGGGCATTACGGGTGCTGACGGTCAGCCCGGGGGCTTGTTCCTGCACCAGCGTGAAGTCACCACTGTCGGGAGAAACAAAGCCGACACAGCCGACCTTGAGTTTCTGGTCGAGGGTCCAGTTGCCCCAGTACGCGGCACGGCCATTGCGGATCAGGTCGGTAAACGAGCGGTTCCAGTTCATGATGCGCATTCCTTTTCCGTTGAGTGTTCGAGTGGGCCGAACAGCGACTCGCAGCGACATTCCCTGCCGCCGACCACCGGGTTGAATAACGTCGGCAGCTGAATCGTCCGTCTGTCACCGATCCTGGAACATTCGGCAAATGCGGTATGCAACGGGGTTTTTGGCGCCACTTGACAGGGGTAGGGCAGCTCCTAGGCTTGCTTTTCAAGTGCGGGCAGACCTCGGTGCAGTTGCGAACGGTTCAGGGAGCGAACATGCGATTGAGTGAGCGGGAAACCGTGGTGCTTTCGTTGGTTGCACGTGGATTGACTGACCGGGAAGTTGCAGAGCAACTGTCCATCGCGTTTTCGACCGCACGCAAACACCGCGAGAACCTGCTCGACAAACTCAAGGTCGGCCGCGCCAGCGCACTGGTGGCGATCCATCTGTGCCTGGGCATGGCCCAGGCCCGCAAAGGTCGGCGACGCCGTTGTCGGCACGTGAACAGCACGTGCTTGGCTGCCTGTCCCAGGGGCTGAGCGACAAGCAGGTGGCCCGTGCGCTGGGCATCAGCGACCAGACCGCGCGCACGCATCGACGCAACATGCTCGGCAAGACGGCGACGGCCAATGTCTGCGCGCTGTTGTACCTTGCCTACCGTGAAGGCTGGCTGCCCTGGCCAGTGCAAGGGGCTGGCGTGCATGAATGCATTGATTAGTTGCACCCGGGGACATGTTCCTTCGGCGCCGCTACAGGTATTCTCGCCACAGTCCTTTACGAATTGCCCAGAACCAAGGAGCTGCACGCTGTGTTCAAACATGTCGATGCCTATGCCGGCGACCCGATCCTCTCCCTGATGGAGACCTTCAAGGCTGACCCACGGGCCAACAAGGTCAACCTGAGTATCGGCCTGTACTACGATGCCGCAGGCGTGGTGCCACAGCTGGCTGCCGTTGGCGAAGCCGAGCGGCGCATGGCCGGGCAGCCTCACGAAGCCTCGCTGTACCTGCCGATGGAAGGCCTGCACAGTTACCGCCAGGCGATCCAGGCGCTGCTGTTCGGTGCCGATCATCCGGCGGTGCAGGGCGGTCGCGTGGCCACCGTACAGACCGTCGGCGGTTCCGGCGCGCTGAAGGTCGGTGCCGACTTCCTCAAGCGCTACTTCCCCGACTCGCAGGTATGGGTCAGCAATCCGACCTGGGACAACCACCGGGCGATCTTCGAAGGCGCAGGATTCAAGGTCAATACCTACCCGTACTTCGACCAGGGCTCCCGTGGCCTGGACTTCGACGGCATGCTCGCCACCCTCAAGACCCTGCCGGCCAACAGCATCGTGCTGCTGCACCCGTGCTGCCACAACCCCACCGGTGTCGACCTGAGCCAGAGCCAGTGGCAACAGGTGATCGAAGTGGTCAAGGCTCGCGAGCTGATTCCGTTCCTCGACATCGCCTACCAGGGCTTCGGCGAGGGCCTGGCCGAAGATGCCTATGCCATCCGCGAAGTGGCCCGCGCCGGCGTGCCGTGCCTGGTCAGCAACTCGTTCTCGAAGATCTTCTCGCTGTACGGCGAGCGGGTAGGGGGCCTGTCGGTGGTCTGTGACGATGCCGACACCGCGCAAAGCGTGCTCGGCCAGCTCAAGGCCACCGTGCGTCGCAACTACTCCAGCCCGCCCAGCTTCGGCGCCCAACTGGTGGCCGCGGTGCTTGGCGATGCCACGCTCAATGCCCAGTGGGCGGCGGAAGTCGAGCAGATGCGCCTGCGGATCCTGGACATGCGCCAGGGCCTGGTCGACGCCCTGGCGGTGCTGCTGCCGGGCCAGGACTTCCAGTTCTTCCTGGAACAGCGCGGCATGTTCAGCTACACGGGCCTGAGCGTTGCCCAGGTGCGTCGCCTGCGTGACGAATTCGGCGTGTACCTGATCGACAGCGGCCGGGTGTGCATGTCCGGCCTGCGCCCGGACAACCTGCAGCAGGTGGCCGAGGCGATTGCTGCGGTTCAGTAATCGTCTTTAGTCCTGTTCGCGGGGCAAGCCCGCTCCTGTAGGAGCGGGTTTGCCCCGCGATGTTTCTGGTAAAGGTGCAACCGCTCCTCGGAAGGGGCTTCTCAAGTGCAACCTTTGAGCGCACAATCGCGCCCCTCTTTTATGGCTGGGGTGCGTGAAGCGTCTGTTTCGCCACTCTCAGCGCTGTTGCAGTCTTGCGAGTGGAGTTGCACCCGGATGAATGAGCAGGCCCCGAGCGTTGAACAACGCTTTGAATCGACCCCAGCCACCCTCGGCAGCTGGTCCCGTCACGACACCACCTGGATGCTGGGCCTGTTTGGCACGGCCATCGGCGCCGGAACCCTGTTCCTGCCGATCAACGCCGGGCTCGGTGGTTTCTGGCCTTTGCTGATCCTGGCACTGCTGGCCTTCCCCATGACCTACTACGCACACCGCGGCCTGACCCGCTTCGTGCTCTCCGGTCGTGACGGCGCCGATATCACCGAAGTGGTCGAAGAGCATTTCGGCATCAAGGCCGGTGCCCTGATCACCCTGCTGTACTTCTTCGCCATCTTCCCGATCCTGCTGATCTACAGCGTGGCCCTGACCAACACCGTCGGCAGCTTCATGGAGCACCAGCTGCACATCGAGCCGCCACCGCGCGCCGTGCTGTCCTTCGTGCTGATCCTCGGCCTTCTGGCGATCGTGCGCTGCGGCGAGCAGGCCACGGTCAAGGTCATGAGCCTGCTGGTCTACCCGTTCATCGTCGCCCTGGCGTTCCTGGCGGTGTTCCTGATCCCGCACTGGAGCGGCGGCATCCTCACCACCGCCAACGAGCTGCCATCGGGTTCGGCCTTCCTCCACACCCTGTGGCTGGCGATTCCGGTGATGGTCTTCTCCTTCAACCACTCGCCGATCATCTCGGCCTTCGCCGTTGACCAGAAACGCCGCTACGGTGCCCACGCCGACGAGCGCAGCGGGCAGATCCTGGGCCGCGCCCACCTGCTGATGGTGGCCATGGTGATGTTCTTCGTGTTCAGCTGCGTGCTGACCCTGAGCCCGGCGCAACTGGCCGAAGCCAAGGCGCAGAACCTGTCGATCCTGTCGTACCTGGCCAACCACTTCAGTAACCCGACCATCGCCTTTGCCGCCCCGCTGATCGCCTTCGTGGCCATCGCCAAGTCGTTCCTGGGCCACTACATCGGTGCCAGCGAAGGCCTCAAGGGCCTGATCGTCAAGAGCGGCAAGCGTCCGGGCGCCAAGGCCCTGGACCGTATGACCGCGGCCTTCATGCTGGTGATCTGCTGGATTGTCGCCACCCTCAACCCGAGCATCCTGGGCATGATCGAGACCCTCGGTGGCCCGGTGATCGCCGCGATCCTGTTCCTGATGCCGATGTACGCCATCCGCAAGGTGCCGGCGATGCGCAAGTACAGCGGGCAGATGTCCAACGTCTTCGTGGTTGCCGTGGGCCTGGTGGCCATCTCGGCCCTGGTGTACTCGCTGCTGGGCTGATGATGTGAAGCGCTCCGGAAGCTGGATTGTCAGCTTCCGGAGACGCGCTTTGTCCACAAAAGTTGTCTGGCAATACAACAATTTATCATCTCGCCCATAGGTGCCCGGGCACTTTCATGATTAACTCTGGTCCTTAACTCACCCCCGCATAAGGACTCAGCTCATGGCTCAAGTGACTCTCAAAGGCAACCCGGTTCAGGTCAAGGGCGATCTGCCGAAAGTCGGCGCCCAGGCGCCAGCGTTCTCCCTGGTCGGTGCCGGCCTGGCTGACGTGACCCTGGCGAGCCTCGCCGGCAAGCGCAAAGTGCTGAACATCTTCCCGAGCGTCGATACCCCGACCTGCGCTACTTCCGTGCGCACCTTCAACAAAAAGGCCAGTGAACTGAACAACACCGTGGTGCTGTGCATTTCCGCCGACCTGCCGTTCGCCCAGGCGCGTTTCTGCGGCGCCGAAGGCTTGGAAAACGTCCAGAACCTGTCCACCCTGCGTGGCCGCGAGTTCATCGAGAACTACGGCGTTGCCATCGCCGACGGCCCGCTGGCCGGCCTGACCGCCCGCGCCGTGGTGGTGCTGGATGAAAACGACAAGGTGCTGCACAGCGAGCTGGTTGGCGAAATTGCCGACGAGCCGAACTATGATGCTGCCCTGGCAGTATTGAAATGATCTGATCGCGGGGCAAGTCTGCTCCCACTGTGGGAGCGGGCTCGTACCGCGATCATGCTGTTAGCAATTGTTACGGCCTGGACCTAGTCCAGGCCGTTTTCATTTACAGTTCATTGTCTTAGCAACGTAAGCCCAAGGTAAATTGCCGGTAAAGGCGCTTTGCTTATCCGCGTTCAGTGCTTATCGTTCAGCCTCCTCAAAAGAATTCTTATTCGCACAATGGTCGATCAACCGATGCTTTCTCGTTCCCGTTCCCCTCGTCGCTGGCTTGTCGGCCTGCTGATCCTGCTGCTGGTCGCCGGTCTGTGCTGGTGGCTGTGGCCTGCGCCTGCAGCCCACAAGGCCGCGGGCGGGCTGGGCGGGCCGGGGGGCAAAGGCGGGCGGCCGGGCTTCGGCGCCTTTGCCGGTCCCGTGCCGGTGCGGGTGGCACCGGCCACCGTGGGTGACTTCCCGGTCTACCTCAAGGCCCTGGGCACGGTCACCGCGACCAACACGGTCAACGTGCGCAGCCGGGTCGCCGGTGAGCTGGTCAAGGTCAACTTCCAGGAAGGGCAGAAGGTCAAGGCCGGCGATCTGCTCGCCGAGATCGACCCGCGCAGCTACCAGATCGCCCTGCAACAGGCCGAAGGCACCCTGGCGCAGAACCAGGCGCAACTGAAGAACGCGCAGATCGACCTGGCGCGCTATAAAGGCCTGTACGCCGAAGACAGCATCGCCAAACAGACCCTCGACACCCAGGAGGCGCTGGTCGGCCAGTACCAGGGCACGATCAAGACCAACCAGGCTGCAGTGGGCGATGCCCGGCTGAACCTGGACTTTGCACGCATCCGCGCGCCCATTGCAGGTCGCCTGGGCCTGCGTCAGCTGGACGTCGGCAACCTGGTGGCGGCCAACGACACCACCGCCCTGGTGGTGATCACCCAGACCCAGCCGATCACTGTGGCCTTCACTTTGCCCGAGTCCGAACTCGGCACCGTGCTGGCGCGCTACCGCAGCGGCGCCAGCCTGCCGGTGGAAGCCTGGGACCGTGGCGACGTCAAGCAGCAGGCGGTCGGCGTACTGCGCAGCCTGGACAACCAGATCGATACCACCACCGGCACCCTCAAGTTCAAGGCACGATTCGAAAACCAGGACGAGGCGCTGTTCCCCAACCAGTTCGTCAACGTGCGCCTGCTCGCCGACACCCTGAAGAACGTGGTGTTGGCTCCTTCGGCGGCGATCCAGTTCGGCACCGATGGCACCTTCGTCTATGTGCTGGAGGGCGACAAGAAGGTACGTATCCGTGCGCTCAAGGTGGGCGCCAGCGACGGTGACAACACCGTCATTCTCGAGGGGCTGGCCAAGGGCGATCGGGTGGTGCTCGAAGGCACCGACCGCCTGCGTGACGGCAGTGACGTGGAAGTGGTCAACGACAGCACCGAAGTCCCGACCACCCCCGGCCAGCACCTGCAGGGCCAGGGCGACAAGGATGCCTCGGCTGACGCAGGCAAGCAGGGCAAGGCCGGCGCATGAACCTTTCGCGGCTGTTCATCCTGCGCCCGGTGGCGACCACCCTGAGCATGCTGGCCATCGTCCTGGCCGGCCTGATTGCCTACAAGCTGCTGCCGGTGGCGGCACTGCCCCAGGTCGATTACCCGACCATCCGCGTCATGACCCTGTACCCGGGCGCCAGCCCGCAGGTGATGACCAGCGCAGTGACCGCGCCGCTGGAGCGCCAGTTCGGGCAGATGCCGGGGCTGACCCAGATGGCCTCCACCAGTTCCGGTGGGGCCTCGGTGCTGACCCTGCGCTTCAGCCTGGACATGAACATGGACGTCGCCGAGCAACAGGTGCAGGCTGCGATCAACGCCGCCACCAACCTGCTGCCGAGCGACCTGCCGGCACCGCCGGTGTACAACAAGGTCAACCCCGCCGATACCCCGGTGCTGACCCTGGCCATCACCTCGCAGACCATGTTGCTGCCCAAGCTCAACGACCTGGTCGACACCCGGGTGGCGCAGAAGATCGCCCAGATCAGCGGCGTGGGCATGGTCAGCATCGCCGGCGGCCAGCGCCAGGCGGTGCGGATCAAGGTCAACCCCGACGCCCTGGCCTCGGCGGGCCTGAACCTGGCCGACGTGCGTACCCTGATCGGTGCCTCCAACGTCAACCAGCCCAAGGGCAACTTCGACGGCCCGACCCGGGTATCGATGCTTGACGCCAACGACCAGCTGCGCTCCCCCGAGGAATACGCCAACCTGATCCTGGCCTACAACAACGGCGCGCCGCTGCGCCTGAAGGATGTCGCCGAGATCGTCGACGGTGCCGAAAACGAGCGCCTGGCGGCCTGGGCCAACCAGAACCAGGCCGTGCTGCTGAACATCCAGCGCCAGCCCGGGGCCAACGTCATCGAGGTGGTCGACCGGATCAAGGCCATGCTGCCGACCATCACCGACAACCTGCCGGCGGGCCTGGACGTGATGGTGCTCACCGACCGCACCCAGACCATCCGCGCCTCGGTCAAGGACGTGCAGCACGAATTGCTGATCGCCATCGCCCTGGTGGTCATGGTCACCTTCCTGTTCCTGCGCCGCATGAGCGCCACCATCATTCCTTCGGTGGCGGTGCCGCTGTCGCTGATCGGCACCTTTGCGGTGATGTACCTGGCCGGGTTCTCGATCAACAACCTGACCCTGATGGCCCTGACCATCGCCACCGGCTTCGTGGTGGACGATGCCATCGTCATGCTGGAGAACATTTCCCGGCATATCGAAGAGGGCGAGACGCCGATGCAGGCGGCGCTCAAGGGCGCCCGGCAGATCGGATTCACCCTGGTCTCACTGACCTTCTCGCTGATCGCCGTACTGATCCCGCTGCTGTTCATGGCCGACGTGGTCGGTCGCCTGTTCCGCGAGTTCGCCATCACCCTGGCGGTGGCCATCCTGATTTCCCTGGTGGTGTCCCTGACCCTGACGCCGATGATGTGCGCGCGCCTGCTCAAGCGCGAGCCCAAGGAAGACGAGCAGGGCCGCTTCTACCGTGCCAGCGGTGCGTTCATCGACTGGATGATCGAACACTATGGCCGTGGCCTGACCTGGGTGCTGCGCCATCAGCCGCTGACCCTGCTGGTGGCCGTGGCCACCCTCGGTCTCACCGTGGTGCTTTACCTGGCGGTGCCCAAGGGCTTCTTCCCGGTGCAGGACACCGGGGTGATCCAGGGCATTTCCGAAGCGCCGCAGTCGATCTCCTTTGCCGCCATGAGCCAGCGCCAGCAGGAGCTGAGCGCGGTGATCCTCAAGGACCCGGCGGTGCAGAGCCTGTCGTCCTACATCGGTGTGGATGGCGACAACGCCACCCTCAACAGCGGGCGCCTGCTGATCAACCTCAAGCCCCACGGCGAGCGCGACGTCACCGCGGCCCAGGTGATCAACCGCCTGCAGCCGCAGCTCGACAAGCTGGTGGGCATCCGCCTGTTCATGCAGCCGGTGCAGGACCTGAGCATCGAAGACCGGGTCAGCCGCACCCAGTACCAGTTCAGCCTGTCGTCCCCCGACGCCGAGCTGCTGGCGCAGTGGAGCGGCAAGCTGGTCGAGGCCCTGCAACAGCGCCCGGAACTCACTGACGTGGCCAGCGACCTGCAGGACAAGGGCCTGCAGGTGTACCTGGTGATCGACCGTGACGCCGCCAGCCGTCTGGGCATCAATGTCGCCGACATCACCAACGCGCTGTACGACGCCTTCGGCCAGCGGCAGATCTCCACCATCTACACCCAGGCCAGCCAGTACCGGGTGGTGCTGCAGGCCGAGGCCGCCACCACCCTCGGGCCGCAGGTGCTGGAGCAGATCCACGTCAAGGCCGTCGACGGCGGGCAGGTGCGCCTGTCGAGCCTGGCGCGCATCGAGCAGCGCCAGGCGCAACTGGCCATTGCCCATATCGGCCAGTTTCCGGCGGTGATGATGTCGTTCAACCTGGGCGAAGGCGTGGCCCTGGGCGACGCGGTCAAGGCCATCGAGCAGGTGCAGCAGGAGATCGGCATGCCGGTCGGTGTGCAGACCCGCTTCCAGGGCGCGGCCGAAGCCTTCCAGGCCTCGCTGTCGAGCACCTTGCTGCTGATCCTGGCGGCGGTGGTGACGATGTACATCGTCCTCGGCGTGCTCTACGAGAGCTACATCCACCCGGTGACCATCCTCTCGACCCTGCCGTCGGCGGCGGTGGGCGCCTTGCTGGCGCTGATCCTCTCGGGCAACGACCTGGGCATGATCGCCATCATCGGCATCATTCTGCTGATCGGTATCGTCAAGAAGAACGCGATCATGATGATCGACTTCGCCCTGGAGGCCGAGCGCAACCAGGGCATGGACCCGCAGCAGGCGATCTACCAGGCGGCGCTGCTGCGCTTCCGGCCGATCCTGATGACCACCCTGGCGGCGCTGTTCGGGGCCATTCCGCTGATGCTCGCCACAGGCTCGGGCGCCGAGTTGCGCCAGCCCCTGGGCCTGGTGATGGTCGGCGGCTTGCTGGTCAGCCAGGTGCTGACGCTGTTCACCACCCCGGTCATCTACCTGTACTTCGACCGCCTGGCGCGCCGCTGGCGTCGTCAGCCTGACGCCGTGGCGCAGGCCAAGCCATGAACCTGTCAGCACCCTTCATCCGTCGCCCGGTGGCGACCATGCTGCTGAGCCTGGCGATCATGCTGCTCGGTGGTGTCAGCTTCGGCCTGTTGCCGGTGGCGCCGCTGCCGCAGATGGACTTTCCGGTGATCGTGGTCCAGGCCAACCTGCCGGGGGCCAGTCCCGAGGTCATGGCCTCCACCGTGGCGACGCCCCTGGAACGTTCCATGGGCGCCATCGCCGGGGTCACCACCCTGACCAGCAACTCCAGCCAGGGTTCGACCCGGGTGGTGCTGGCCTTCGACCAGGACCGCGATGTCGACGCCGCCGCCCGCGAGGTGCAGGCGGCCATCAACGCCTCACGCAACCTGCTGCCCAGCGGTATGCGCAGCATGCCGACCTACAAGAAGATCAACCCGGCCCAGGCACCGATCATGGTCCTGGCCCTGACCTCTGAGGTGCTGCAAAAAGGCCAGCTGTACGACCTGGCCTCGACCATCCTGTCCCAGAGCCTGTCCCAGGTGCCGGGGGTAGGGGAGGTGCAGATCGGCGGCAGTTCGCTGCCGGCGGTGCGTATCGAGCTGGAGCCGCAGTTGCTCAACCAGTACGGCGTGGCCCTGGACGACGTGCGCCAGACCATCGCCAACGCCAACCAGCGCAGGCCCAAGGGCTTTATCGAAGACGGCCAGCGCAACTGGCAGGTGCAGGCCAACGACCAGCTGGAAAAGGCCAGGGACTACGAGCCCCTGGTGATCCGTTACCAGGACGGTGCGGTATTGCGCCTGAGCCATGTGGCCAAGGTCAGCGACGCCGTGGAGAACCGCTACAACAGCGGCTTCTTCAATGACCAGGATGCCGTGCTGCTGGTGATCAACCGCCAGACCGGGGCCAACATCATCGAGACCGTGGCCAGGATCAAGGAACAGCTGCCGGTGCTCGAGTCGCTGATGCCGGCCAGCGTCCAGCTCGATATCGCCATGGACCGCTCGCCGGTGATCACCGCGACCCTCAAGGAAGCCGAGCACACCCTGCTGATCGCCGTGGCCCTGGTGATCCTGGTGGTGTTCCTGTTCCTGGGCAACCTGCGTGCCTCGCTGATCCCGACCCTGGCGGTGCCGGTGTCGCTGGTGGGCACCTTCGCGGTGATGTACCTGTGCGGTTTTTCGCTCAACAACCTGTCGCTGATGGCGCTGATCCTTGCCACCGGCCTGGTGGTGGACGATGCCATCGTGGTGCTGGAGAACATTTCCCGGCATATCGACGAAGGCGTATCGCCGATGCGCGCTGCCTACCTGGGCGCCAGGGAAGTCGGCTTCACCCTGCTGTCGATGAACGTGTCGCTGGTGGCGGTGTTCGTCTCCATCCTGTTCATGGGCGGTATCGTCACTTCGTTGTTCCGCGAGTTCTCCATCACCCTGGCGGCGGCGATCATCGTCTCCTTGCTGGTGTCCCTGACCCTTACGCCGATGCTTTGCGCCCGCTGGTTGAAGTCACACACGCCAGGGCAGCAGACCGCGTTGCAACGCTGGAGCGAGCACCTCAACGAGCGCATGATGGCCGGCTACGGCCGCAGCCTGGACTGGGTGATGCGCCACCGGCGCCTGACCCTGGCGAGCCTGCTGGTGACCATCGCGGTGAACATCGCCCTGTACGTGGTGGTACCCAAGACCTTCCTGCCGCAGCAGGACACCGGCCAGTTGATCGGTTTTGTCCGCGGCGACGACGGCCTGTCGTTCCAGGTCATGCAGCCGAAGATGGAAATCTACCGCCGCGCCTTGCTCAAGGATCCGGCAGTGGCCAGCGTCGCTGGTTTCATCGGCGGCAACAATGGCACCAACAACGCCATGGTGCTGGTCAAGCTCAAGCCCATCAGCGAACGCAAACTGTCGGCGCAGAAGGTCATCGAGCGCCTGCGCAAGGAAATGCCCAAGGTCCCGGGCGGTCGGCTGTTCCTGATGGCCGACCAGGACCTGCAGTTCGGTGGCGGCCGCGAGCAGAGCACCTCACAATTCCTCTACACCTTGCAGAGCAGCGATCTGTCGGCATTGCGTGAGTGGTACCCGAAAGTGGTCGCCGCCTTGAAGGCCTTGCCGGAGCTGACCGCCATCGATGCCCGCGACGGCGGCGGCACCCAGCAGATCACCCTGGTGGTCGACCGCGAACAGGCCAAGCGCCTGGGCATCGACATGAGCATGGTCACCGCCGTGCTGAACAACGCCTACAGCCAGCGGCAGATTTCGACCATCTACGACAGCCTGAACCAGTACCAGGTGGTGATGGAGATCAACCCCAAGTACGCCCAGGACCCGCGTACCCTGGAGCAGGTCCAGGTGATCACCGCCGATGGCGTGCGCGTGCCGTTGGCCACCTTCGCTCATTACGAGAACAGTCTGGCCGACGACCGCGTCAGCCACGAAGGCCAGTTCGCCGCCCAGAACATCAACTTCGACGTCGCCGAAGGCTACAGCCAGGACCAGGCCATGACCGCCGTGGAGCGGGCGGTGGCCAAGGTCGGCCTGCCCGAGTCGGTGATCGCAAGGCTCGGCGGCACCGGCGATGCCTTCACCAAGAGTCAGGAGGGCCAGCCGTGGATGATCCTCGGCGCCTTGCTGGCGGTGTACCTGGTGCTGGGCATCCTCTATGAGAGTTACATCCACCCGCTGACCATTCTCTCGACCCTGCCGTCGGCCGGGGTAGGGGCCTTGCTCACGCTCTACGTGGTCGGCAGCGAGTTCAGCCTGATCTCCCTGCTGGGCCTGTTCCTGCTGATCGGCGTGGTGAAGAAGAACGCCATCCTGATGATCGACCTGGCCCTGCAACTGGAGCGCCACGAGGGCCTGAGCCCGGAACAATCGATCCGCCGCGCTTGCCTGTTGCGCCTGCGGCCGATTCTGATGACCACCGTGGCGGCCATCCTCGGCGCGCTGCCGTTGCTGCTGGGCCAGGCCGAAGGCGCCGAGATGCGCCAGCCGCTGGGCCTGACCATTATTGGCGGGCTGGTGTTCAGCCAGGTCCTGACGCTATTCACCACCCCGGTGGTCTACCTCTACCTGGACCGCCTGCGCCACCGTTTCAACCGTTGGCGCGGCGTGCGCACCGACGCTGCTTTGGAAACCCCGCTATGACCCGACGTCCGCTTCTCTCCGACCGCTCGCTGCAGCCACTGCTGGGCACCCGAGGCTCGCGCCTGCTGGCGTCCAGCTTGTGCCTGGCGATGCTCAGTGCCTGCACACTGAGCCCGGACTACCATCGTCCCGACAGCCCGACCCCTGTGCAGTTCAAGCATGCCGCCGGCTGGACCCAGGCCAACCCTTCCGATGCGCTGGAGCGCGGTGCCTGGTGGGAGCTCTATGGCGATGCCCGGCTCAACGGCCTGGTCGAGCAGCTCAACGCCGGCAACCAGACGGTCGCCCAGTCCGAAGCCCAGTATCGCCAGTCCCAGGCCCTGGTGCGCAGCGCCCGTGGCGCGCTGTTCCCCACGATTGACCTGAACGCCGGCAAGACCCGCTCCAGTCAGGGCACCGGCAGTTCCAGCTCCAGCCTGAGCAACAACAGCAGCGGCATTCGCAACACCTACAGCACCACCCTGGGCGTGAGCTGGGAAGCCGACCTCTGGGGCAAGCTGCGCGACAGCCTGGCGGCCAATCAGGCCAGCGCCGAGGCCAGCCTGGCCGACATGGCCGCCATTCGCCTGAGCCTGCAGTCGGAGCTGGTGCAGAACTACCTGCAATTGCGGGTGATGGATGAGCAGAAGCGCTTGCTCGAAGCCACGGTGCAGGCCTACCAGCGTTCACTGACCATGACCGAAAACCAGTACCGTGCCGGCGTCTCCGGCAAGGACGCGGTGGCCCAGGCGCAAACCCAGCTCAAGACCACCCAGGCCGACCTGGTCGACCTGGTCTGGCAGCGTGCCCAGTTGGAAAACGCCATCGCTGTGCTGCTGGGCAAGGCGCCGGCCGACTTCAGCCTGGCCGACAGCCAGGACATCCCGGCGCTGCCAGACGTACCGCTGGCGCTGCCGTCGCAACTGCTCGAACGCCGGCCGGACATCGCCTCGGCCGAGCGCCAGGTGATGTCGGCCAACGCCAGTATCGGCATAGCCAAGGCCGCGTACTTCCCGGACCTGACCCTGAGTCTCAATGGTGGCTACAGCAGTAGCAGCTTCAACGACTGGATCAGTGTGCCCAACCGCTTCTGGTCGGTCGGCCCGCAACTGGCCATGACCCTGCTCGACTTTGGCCAGCGCTCGGCCGAAGTCGACCGCAGCGAGGCGTTCTACGACCAGACCGTGGCCCAGTACCGCCAGACCGTGCTCGACGGCTTCAAGGAAGTGGAAAACTACCTGGTGCAGCTCAAGGTCTACGAAGACGAAGCGCGCATCCGCCGCGAAGCCCTGGACGCCGCTCGCGAATCCCTGCGCCTGACCAACAACCAGTACAAGGCCGGATTGATCGCCTACCTGGACGTGGTCAACGTGCAGACCACCGCGTTGAGCAACGAGCGCAGCGTGCTGAACCTGTTGCAGGGGCGGCTGGTGGCGAGTGTGCAGTTGATTGCGGCATTGGGCGGCGGCTGGGATTCGCAGGCGGCCTTTGCTGACGGGCGTTGAGGCGGGGTGCGCACTTCATGAGTACGCGGTCACGTCGCCGTGGCAAAGTGTTTCTAAGTTCTTCTATTGAAACATTAACGCATGAATTACATGGGAGCATCCGATAGTTGTGTAGGGTGTTTCTCTATCGTTCTTTTTGGGTGGAATGATTCCTCGATAAGTCCCAAAGTTGTAAGGGTGGCATTCACATCCAGTACGGGCGTGAATACCAGTTCCAATTGGGGTAGATGGCAGCATTCACGTGCTGCCGGTAATCGGGGTGGTTATGGCTTCCAGCAGCTTTCAAAACGAAGTGCCCAAGGCACGGGTGAATATCAAGTTAGACTTGCATACCGGTGGTGCCCGAAAACATGTCGAGCTTCCGCTCAGGCTGATGTTGATGGGTGATTACAGCAACGGTAAAGAGCAACGCCCGTTGTCTGAACGAAACAAGCTCGACATCAATAAGCTGAATTTTGACAGCGTCATGGCGCAATACGCGCCTGGCCTGAAGCTGTCCGTTGAAAATACGCTTGCCAATGACGGCACGGACACGGCCGTCGAGTTGAACTTCCAGCGTATGAAAGACTTCGAGCCGGAGCAGGTTGCGCGCCAGATTCCGCAGCTTCGCGCGCTGCTGGCCATGCGCAATCTGCTGCGCGATCTGAAGTCGAACCTGCTGGATAACGCCACATTCCGCCATGAGCTTGAGCGGATCCTCAAGGACGAAGCACTGAGTAATGAATTGCGCGATGAACTGGCCGCCCTCGGCAGTCATCAAGGCAATCGTTAATCACCCAGGTCTGAATTACAGGAAGTTCAATAATGTCCGTAGAGCAATCCTCCACTGTATCCCGTGGCGCTGAAGTGCTGCCTGAAAGTAACCAGGGTGTCTATGCAGCGCTGTTCGACAAGATCAATCTAAGTCCTGTTGCGGAACTTGAAGGTATCGATGACTTCCAGAATGAAGAAGCATTGTCCGAAGTGTCCGCCGAAAAGCGTGTAACTGCTTCTGTCAGTGTGTTTCTGGAGTTGCTCAATCGATCGTCGCGTAAAGTGGAGCGCCTGGACCGGGCGCTGCTGGATATGCATATCGCCGCGCTGGATGCGCAAATCAGCCGCCAGCTCGATGCGGTGATGCACCATTGCGACTTTCAACGCGTCGAGTCGACCTGGCGCGGGGTGAAGTCGCTGATCGACCAGACCGACTTTCGCAAGAATGTGCGCATTGAGCTGCTGGATATCAGCAAGCATGACCTGGCACTGGACTTTGACGATGCGCCGGAAATCGCCCAGAGCGGTTTATACCTGCATACCTACACCCATGAGTACGATACGCCGGGCGGCGAACCGATTGCGGCGGCCATTTCCAACTACGACTTTGACTGCAGCCCGCAGGATGTTGCCTTGCTGGGCAATATCTCCAGGGTATCGGCGGCGGCGCACATGCCGTTCGTTGGCGCAGTGGGGCCGGCTTTTTTTGGCAAGCAGACCATGGAGCAAGTTGCCGCCATCAAGGACATCGGCAACTACTTCGATCGGGCGGAGTACATCAAGTGGAAGGCCTTTCGCGACAGCGACGATGCCCGCTACATCGGCTTGACCATGCCACGGGTGCTGGGGCGCCTGCCCTATGGTCCCGACACCGTTGCGGTGCGTAGCTTCAACTACATCGAGAGCGTCAGCGTACGAATAGAGAGAAACGAAGGAGCTAAACAGATAGGCATCTATTTGCCCGATGTGGAGTTTGCAGCCGCTCGGTTGCTTTACCCCACCGAGTTTGAGGGGGGCATAAATGCCTATCAAGGTATCAGGCAGAGTGATTATGTGAGTGAAGCCGGTAAGCGCGCCTACGACTGGAAGGAGTCCCAATGGACTGAAGCCGGCTGGACATTGATCCGTCGAGTGGAAGGCGAATTCATTGAGGTGCCGGAGCGCGGTTTCTTCCCCAGGGGCGAACCTGGTGAGCTATACAGCTGGCCCGAACGCGAAGCGCAGTTTAGCCGTGCTTGTGGAGAGAAACAGCGCCATCCCGGAGGAACACTTCAATACGCTATGGCAGGAGGTCTGGGCCGAGGCAGGTATATGCCAGCCGGCTACCCGGCTCGATGGCTGCGGTTTATCGGTCGTGGATCATTGGCTGGATCAGCGTATCCGCGAGCAGGCGTTGCTTTTGGTGGTGGCTTTGCAGCTAGCGCCTGCCGAAGTGGCAGGCTGCGCCGAGTCGGCCGTTGGCATGCTGTTCGGCAATCGCTTGACCCAAACAGTCCTGCAACCCCTGGCCAATCCGGGTTGCGCGGCGCCTTGGCTTGCCATTGCCAGCGCCGTGGAGTCGCAGGGTAACGAAGCGACGCCACATTTCATTTTCAGCGGGGATAACACCATCGACGGGCGATTGTGGTGCTCGGTAGTGATGCCTGCCTCTGAACATCAGGAACAAGCAGCAGATGGATGATAATCGTGCAATAGGTTGGTGGCTGGCCGGGCTGGTGCTGTTGATTGCATCGACACTGTGTTTGCTGGTCTGGTGGCAGCCGCAATGGCTGGGGATCTACCCGGACTCGGCTGAGCAGTTGGCCTGGTGGTTGATCACTTTTGCCGTGTGTGTGCTGGTATTGGGGTTTGTCGCAGGTTATCGGCTGTTGGGGAGAAAGGTAGGACGCCTGGCTTTTCACCATCAGCAGCATGGAGACGATTTCATGCCTGCCGCAAGCGTCACACCGGAAGAGAAAGCGACTTCGGAGTCGGCGCTGCGCAAACACCTGCGCGACCACTACGGCCTGCTCTGGCGCCACAACGTCCGCCTGCTCCTGGTCGTCGGCGAACCCGAGCAGATCAAGGCCATCGCCCCTGGTCTGGCCAAATATCAGTGGCTCGAAAGCGACAACACCCTGCTGCTGCACGGCGGTAGCCTGCAGGCCGAGTTCAGCGCCGACAACCTTGAGTTGTGGCGAGCGCTGAGCCGCTGGCGTGCCCTGGACGGCGTGGTCTGGGTGCTGGACACGGCGCAGAGCCAGGATGCCACGGCGCTGGCTATCGGCGCCCGGCGCCTGCGCAGCCTGGCCAGGGTCTTGCGCTGGCAGTTGCCGTTGCACCTGTGGCAGGTCTGCGCCAGCGCCTGGGAACAAACCGGGCGTCCCTCCCAGGCGGTGGGCTGCCGCTTGCCGGCGCGCGTCACCCCGGAGCAGTTGCAAGTGCAGTTGACCGGTCTGCAACCCCCCTTGCGCGCGTTAGGCATGGCGCAGGTGCAAGCCAACGGGGCCCATGACTTTCTCCTGCGTCTGGCCCGCGACCTGCAGGCCGAGGGCATCGGTCGTTGGCAGAAGGCGCTGGCACCGCTACTCGGCGAGTTCGTCCGCAGCGTGCCGTTGCGCGGGTTGTGGTTCAGCCTGCCGCTGGCGGCGGTGGACAAGCACGGGCTCGACCATCATTGGCCGCAGAATCCGGCCTGGGCCGGGGTGCTCGGCGACAGGCGTGCAGCGGCCCGCCGCCTGGGCTGGCCGCTGCCACGCATCGGCTACGCCCTGGCGCTGGGCCTGGCCGCGGTGTGGGGCGCCGGGTTGCTGCTGTCGTTCGCCAGCAACCGCGCCTTGATCCTGCAAGTCCAGGGCGCGCAGGCCACCTTGCAGCAACCGGCAGCCACCGGTGCCGGACAGGTCCAGGCGCTCAATGCGCTGGTACGTGAACTGGACCGCCTGGCTTACCGCCATCAACACGGCGCGCCCTGGCACCAGCGCTTGGGCCTCAACCAGAACCCGGCGCTGCTCGACAGCCTGTGGCCGCGTTATGTCGAAGCCAACCAGCGCCTGCTGCGCGACCCGGCGGTGGCCCGGCTGCAGCGCCAGCTGCAGGCCCTGGTCAACCTGCCTGCCGACAGCCCCGCCCGCGCCGAACGGGCCGGCGCGGCCTACGACCAGCTCAAGGCCTACCTGATGCTGGCACGACCGGACAAGGCCGACGCGGTGTTCCTGGTCAAGACCCTGGGCGCCGATGAGCCGGCCTTGTGGCAGTTCTACGGCGCGCACCTGGCCGCGCATTCGGACTGGGCCATCGAGGCCGATGGCGCGCTGGTCGCCCAGGTCCGCCAGCTGCTGCTCGGCCAGTTGGGCCAGCGTAACGCCGAGGCCAGCCTGTACCGACAGGTGCTCGACCAGGTCGGCCCGCAGTACCCGGCCCTGGGACTGGCGCAGCTGGTCAGCGACACGGATGCGCAGCTGCTGTTCAGCGCACGCGCCAGTGTGCCAGGGGTATTCACCCGCCAGGCCTGGGAAGGCCAGGTGCGCGCAGCGATCGAGACGATCGCCAGTGCCCGCCGCGAGCAGATCGACTGGGTGCTCAGCGACACGCCCGCCGAGATCGCCGACACCCTGAGCGCCGAGCAGTTGCGTGAGCGCCTGACGGCTCGCTACTTCGAGGACTACAGCAACGCCTGGCTGGGTTTTCTCAACAGCCTGCGCTGGCGTCCGGCCGACAGCCTGGGCGAGGTCATCGAGCAGTTGACCCTGATGAGCGATGCGCGCCAGTCGCCGCTGCTCGCGCTGATGAACAGCCTGTCCTACCAGGGCCAGGCCGGCAGCCGCAGCCAGGCCCTGGCCGATTCGCTGCTGCAGTCGGCGCGCAACCTGGTCGGCGAGGACCCTTCGGGACGGGCCGAGCATCTGCCCGCCGGCCCCCTGGCCCCGACCTTCGGCCCGCTGCTGAGCCTGCTGGGCAAGGACAGTGAGGCCGATGGCGGCAGCGACCACCTGAGCCTGCAGCGCTTTCTCACCCGGGTGACCAGCGTGCGCCTCAAATTGCAACAGGTGAGCAACGCCAGCGATCCCCAGGCGATGACCCAGGCCCTGGCGCAGACGGTGTTCCAGGGCAAGGGCGTGGACCTCAGCGACACCCGCGACTACGGCAGCCTGATCGCCGCTAGCCTCGGTGCGCAGTGGGGCGGGGTGGGCCAGACGCTGTTCGTGCAGCCGCTGGAGCAGGCCTGGCAGCGGGTGCTGCAACCCGCGGCGGCGGGTCTGAACCGCCAGTGGCAACGCGCGATCGTCAGCGACTGGCAGGGCGCGTTCACCGGCCGCTACCCGTTCGCCGCCACCCGCAGCGATGCCTCGCTGCCGATGCTCGGGCAGATGACCCGGGCCATGGCGACGATTTCCAGCGCATGCGCGAGGAGGTCAACAAGCTGTCCGGGGCGGACACCGAGCGGGTAGTGCAGTTGGCGCAAAAGCTGCTCACGCAGACCTGCAAGGACCTGCGGGTGGCCATCTACTACCTGTGGGCGCGCCTGCACCGCGACGGCGAGCCCGGGCTGGCCGACGGGCTCAGCCTGCTGGCCGCCTTGATCGAGCGTTACCCGGCCACGGTACTGCCCACCCGGGCCAACAGCCGCAAGGCAGCCCTGGAGTGGCTGGCCAGCGCCAAGGTGCTCGATAGCCTGTCGCGCTATCCGCAGGTGGTCAAAGCCGAAGCGCAACGCACGGTCGCGGCCCTGGCCTGGCTGGAGCATGGCCTGGCGGCCTGGCCGCAAGACCAGCGTCCCGCGCTGGGTGAGCTGTGCCGTGCGCTGTCCTCGCGCCTGGCGCACAGCGGCGGCGTTGACGCGGTGTTACCGCAGACCGGTGCCAGTCAACCGGGCCCTCAATTGCCCGGGCCGAGCCTGAGCCCGATCAAGTCCGGGCGCGACCTGCTCGATGCCGGCCGGGCCATGGCCGGCTATCTGCATGAGCAACCCCAGGGCTGGCTGGCGGCGCATCGTCTGATGAAAAGCCTGCGCTGGGACACGGTTCACCAGACACCGCCCCAGGATGCCAACGGCATCACCCGTCTTGCGCCACCGCGCAGCGAGTACCGGGCGCAACTCAAGCGTTTGCACCTGCAGCAGCGCTGGGATGACTTGCTCGAACAGGCGCAGCGGATGTACGTCGAGGGTGCGAACCACTTCTGGCTCGACTTGCAGTGGTACCTGCACCAGGCACTGGGCAAGCAGCCGGCGCCGGCAAACAGTTGGGCCGTTATCGTCGAACGCGACCTGGGCATGTTCCTCGAACGCCTGCCGGGCCTGGACATACAGTGCTGGAGCGACGGCAGCCCGTTCGCCGACCCGACCACCCGCGAATGGATTACCCAGCACGTCAGTGGCAATCGTCAACAGCAGTGGCTGCCCGCATCCATGGCTGCACCGACCTCGGCGGACAGCGACATCCTTGCCTGGGAGGACGAGGCCCTGGCGCAGGCTGACCGCGAGGGGGTCGAGCAGGCGCTGGGCTGGCTTGCCGAGCGGCCCGACATGCGCACAGGCCGCCAGCGCTGGCTGTTGCGCTTGCTGATGGCGCGGGTGGGCTCGAATTTCCTGCCCATGCTCGATAGCGCTGAAGTGCTGCGCGGCACCCTGGCGCTCTACGACTGGGAGGGCGGTGAGCTCAATCGTCGGCGGCTGGAGGCCATCGTCGAGGTCAAGCATCACCTGATCCAACGTTTCGAAAAGGGCTTCCTGCTGCGCGGGGTGGACATCGAGATAACCCTGGATGCCAACGGCTTTTGCGGTGAGGGCGACATCAGCCTGTTTGGCGAAATGCTCAACCGCTTCTTCGCCCTGTACGCCGATATTCACCTGTTCAATCAGCTCACCTTGATCCTGCAACCGTCCGGCAAGTGCTTGCAATGGAGCGAGAATCATAGCCAGCGAGTTCCCGGATGAAGGTCGAGGATTTACTGCAAGCGCTACGGGGACGCGTGAGTGAAGCCAACCTGTTTCGCTTTTGCCAGTTGCTGGAGCAGGCCATGCCCGATCGTCCTCCATTGGGGAGCAGCACACATCCGGCCGATGATCCGGTGCGCTTTCGGCCAGACCCCGGCATGGGGTTTCCGGCGGGCGAGCTGAAGGCCATTGAAATGGACGGGCAGCCGGCGACGGTGCGTACCCGCCTGCTTGGCCTGTATGGGGTCGACTCACCCTTGCCGACCGCCTACCTGGACGACATTGCCCAGCGTCGCGAGGGGCACGCGGCGCTCGAGGCCTTTCTGGATATCTTCAACCACCGGGTCTTTACCCAGTTTTACCGTATCTGGCGCAAGTACTCGTATCCCGCCACGTTCCAGGCCGGGGGCGGCGATGCGACGTCGCAGTGTCTGCTGGGGCTTGTTGGCCTGGGAATTCCCGGGACTGGCGAACAGGTTGCCACGCCAATGTCGCGTTTTCTGGCCTTGCTCGGCGTGATGCGGCTACCGACGCGCAATGCTGAAGGCGTGGTTGCCCTGGTCAAGCTGCTTGCCCCCAATACCCGGGCCCGGGTGACAGCACACTGGCCCCGGAAAATCATCCTGGCGCAGCCGGCGCAGTTGTCCCGCAGTCGCCCGACGGGCCTGGCGCAACGCGCCCCGCTAGGGGGTGTCGGCCATGACGCCAACAGTGAGCTGCGCCTTGAGCTGTTCACCGAGGATCAGGAGGAGGCGCGTGGCTGGTTGCCCGGGGGCCAATTGCACAGCGACTTGCTGGTGCTGCTTCGGGTGTACCTGGGATGGCGTTGCACCGCCAGGCTGCAACTGTCGCTCCCGGTGCGCTGCCTGGCGCCCGCTGCACTGGGGCGTGCCCCCGTGCTGTTGGGCATGACCGCGGTGCTGGGGCCGGGAAGTGCCGCCGGGCAGCCGTCACAGCACGACACCCTCACCATCAACCTTGGCCGGTATACCGGCCTGCACAGCAACCCTCGGAGCAGGGAGGTCCATCATGTGGCGTACGGTATCTAATTCATTGTGGCTGGCCGCGCTGGCTGCATCGCTTGGCGGTTGCGGCCTGTCGCAGACCCTGACCGACAGCAGCACGTCGGCAGCCCGGTCAATTTTCTACACGCAGGTCAAAACGCTTCACCTGGATTTCAGTGGGCGGGTCGCAACGAACAGGGACGTGGCGGACATGAGCGACCTGTCAGTGCCGACCGTGGTGCGTGTCTATCAATTGCGCGAACGCAAGGTCATGGAGCGGGCCACCTATGACGGCCTGTTGCACAGCAGCACCACGGTGCTGGGCGCCGACCTGCTGGATGAACGGGCCGTGGTGGTGAAACCCGGCGAAGGCGCGCAGATGAGCATACCCATGAACCCAGACGCACAGTTCATCACGGTGGTGGCATTGTTTCGAACGCCCGACACCGACAGGGACACCTGGCGCCTGACACTGAGCCGCAACGACCTCGACCCGGACCAGCCTCGAGTGATCGAGCTGAGCGAGGATCGACTGACCCTGCGCCCCGTGATCAAGCAATGAGGATGACGTGAAGTGAACCCATCGCTTTATGAAGTGCTCCTGCAAAACTTCGACGGTGAGCTGGCGCTCGATCAGGTGGCCGAAGCGGACCAACTGACCGTGTCGGTGCTGGACAACCTGCAGCGCATTCTCAACAGCCGGGCCGGTACGCTCAGCCATCTTCCGGATTACGGCCTGCCGGACATGGGCATGATCCTGCAGGGTTTGCCCGCCACGGCGCACCGGCTGATGAACACCATGGTCGAAACCCTGCTCAAGTACGAACCGCGCCTGGTGGCGGTGAGCGTTGAGTTGCTGGCGCAAGCGCACCCCGGCCATCTTGAGTACCGGCTCGATGCGCAACTCAAGGGCGGGGCGCGACTGTTGTTCGGCACGACCCTGGCATGCGAAGGCAAGGTGCTGGTACGTCACCTGAAGCGACAGCATGACCTGTCGACATCGTGAAGCGGCAAGGGAGGCTGGATGACGGCAGTGATTGAGTGGCATCTTCGACTCGGCGGCGACCCGGGCGCTTACAGGGAATTCATGCTGTTGCGTACCGAACTCGCCAAACTGGGACATCCGGCGTGCCCGGATGTGGACTGGCTGAAGGTGGAGCAGCTGTGCCTGGCATTGTTCGACAAGAATGGCGCGCAGTTGCAGACAGTGGCTGCGTTCGTGCTGGCGCGAAGCCGGCGCAACGGCCTGGAGGGCATGAATGAGGGCGTGGCCCTGCTGGAAGCACTTGGCGGTGAGTGGGCGCGACTCTGGCCGCCCAGAGCGTCGGAGCGCCTGGACATCCTGTTCTGGTTGTTCACGCAATTGCAGTCATTGTTGCGCACGCTGGCGCTGACGCCGGGCAGCCTGCCTGCGCTGGTACGACTGGGTAGCGCGCTTGAATACCTGAGCACGACGCTCGATCGCCAGGTGCGAACGCCAATGCTTTCGCTACAAGCATTTCGTCAGCACGTCGCAATCCTTGTGCAGCGCCTTGAGTCGTCGCACAGCCCCACGGCAGCTGTGCCGGCGTCGATGAGCAGGGAAGCGCCGGCTTTGATGACGCCGAACATGGTCTTTACCCCTTCGCCCAGTGTGGAATTTCCGATATTTCGCCTTGCAAGCCGACGAAGGCCCTGGGGGGCGTGGGTGTTTGCCTTGGCCAGTTGCCTGGCAGTGGCCGGCGGCTTGGGATGGCAGTACGTACTGAGTAGCCAGGACCGCGTACAGGGGAGACCTGAGCCGGTGCGCCTGAGCAGCTTGCGCCTGTTCGATGCCGGCAGCGCCGAACTCAAGGGCGGGGCGACCAAGGTGCTGATCAATGCGTTGGCCGACATCAAGGCGCAGCCAGGCTGGATGATCGTGATTTCCGGGCATACCGATACCCGTGGCGACCCGCAAAAGAACCTTCGACTGTCACAGGACCGGGCCCTGGCAGTACGTGAGTGGATGCAGCGCATGGGCGACATTCCCGACAGTTGTTTTGCGGTACAAGGCCTGGCCGCCAGTCAACCGATCGCCAGCAACGAAACCGAGCTGGGACGCTCGGTCAACCGGCGGGTCGACATACAGTTGCTGCCGGTAGCAGGGGCGTGTGGCTAGCCGACGAACACCCGCGAAAACCCGTGCGTTTCGCCAAAGCTTGAGTACAATCATCGGCTTTTTCCCGGGCCAGATCTGTGCCCGGTTCCTGGGTTGTGGAAGGCTTTCATGCTAATCGGTAGTTACTCTTCTTCGCTGGTGTTGATTTCACTGTGCGTGGCCATCCTTGCCTCCTATACCGCGCTTGACCTGACCGGGCGCATCGCCACCGCCAAGGGCAGGGCGGTGTACCTGTGGATCAGCGGTGGCGCGCTGGCCATGGGCTTTGGCATCTGGTCGATGCACTTTATCGGCATGCTCGCCTTCAGCTTGCCGATCCCCCTGGGCTACGACCTGACCCTGACCCTGTTGTCGCTGCTGATCGCCGGCCTGTCGTCGGGGTTCGCCCTGTGGCTGGTCAGCCAGCCGAGCCTGCCCTGGCTGCAACTGGGCCTGGGCGCGCTGATCATGGGCGCCGGGATCAGCAGCATGCATTACACCGGCATGGCCGCGCTGCTGATGACGCCGGGCATCGACTACGACCCGACCTTGTTCGGCCTGTCGCTGGTGATCGCCGTGGGCGCCTCGGCGGCGGCCTTGTGGATTGCCTTCCGGCTGCGCCAGCAAACCTTGTATGTCCGCCAGATCCGCGGTGCGGCGGCGGTGGTGATGGGCTTTGCGATTGTCGGCATGCACTACACCGGCATGGCGGCGGCGAACTTTCCCGAAGGCAGTTTCTGCGGCGCGCTGGGCACCGGCCTGAGCGGCAACGGCCTGGACTACCTGGTACTGATCACCACCCTGGCCGTGCTGGCGGTGGCGCTGTTGACCTCGGTGCTCGATGCCCGCCTGGAAGCGCGTACGGCCGAGCTCGCCCGCTCGCTGACCCTGGCCAACCAGGAACTGACCCAGCTGGCCCTGCATGACACCCTGACCGGCTTGCCCAACCGCACGCTGCTGGCCGACCGTATCGACCAGGCCATCGCCAAGGTCACGGCGCAGGGGGGCTGTTTCGCACTGATGTTCATCGATCTGGATGGCTTCAAGCCGGTCAACGATGCCTTCGGCCATCACATGGGCGACCTGCTGCTCAAGGAGGTGGCGCAGCGCCTGCGCGGTCACCTGCACAACCAGGACACCCTGGCGCGTATCGGCGGCGACGAGTTCGTGCTGCTGGTGGAGTTGCAGGATCCCGACGATGCGGTGAGCGTCGCGGCCAAGCAGGTCAATCTGATTTCCCGGGCCTTCCGCGTGGCCGAGCAGAACCTGCAGATTTCCGCGAGCATCGGCATCGTGCTCTACCCGGGCAACGGCCAGGACCAGCATGAGCTGCTGCGCAATGCCGATGCGGCGATGTACCACGCCAAGAGCGCCGGCAAGAACGGTTACAGCTTCTTCGATGTGTCGATGAACAGTAATGCGCGCCTGCAGTTGCAACTGCTGCAGGACCTGCGCACCGCGCTGGATCAAGGCCAGTTCCGGCTGTTCTACCAACCCAAGTTCGACGCTCGGCACTGCCAGCCCATCGGTGCCGAGGCGCTGCTGCGCTGGGAGCACCCTCAGCATGGCCTGTTGCTGCCGGACCGCTTTATCGTGCTGGCGGAAAAGACCGGGTTGATCATCCCCATCGGCGAGTGGGTGCTGGACGAAGCGTGCCGGCAGATGCGCGCCTGGATCGACCAGGGCTACAGCGACTGGCGCATGGCGGTCAATCTCTCGGCCATCCAGTTCTGCCATGCCGGCCTGGTCGACAGCGTGGCCCGGGTGCTGGCCCGTCACCAGCTGCCGGCCAACAGCCTGACCCTGGAGATCACCGAAACCACGGCCATGCACGATGCCGATGCCAGCCTCGAGGTCTTGCAGAAGTTGTCGGACATGGGCGTCGACCTGTCCATCGACGATTTCGGCACGGGCTATTCGAGCCTGATGTACTTGAAGCGTCTGCCGGCCAATGAGCTGAAGATCGACCGCGGCTTTGTCCGCGACCTGGAGCAGGACAGCGATGACGCGGCGATTGTCTCG
Organism: Pseudomonas sp. NPDC090755; assembly: GCF_044769005.1. Taxonomy (NCBI): domain Bacteria; kingdom Pseudomonadati; phylum Pseudomonadota; class Gammaproteobacteria; order Pseudomonadales; family Pseudomonadaceae; genus Pseudomonas; species Pseudomonas sp. NPDC090755. Next base: position 217,639 of record NZ_JBIVXC010000006.1, read on the forward strand.
GCCATCGTCGCCCTGGGGCAGGCGCTGGGCTTGCGGATTGTCGCCGAAGGGGTGGAAACCGACCGCCAGCAGAGCTTCCTGACGCGCCTGGGCTGCGATTCGTTGCAGGGGTATCTGCTCGGCCAGCCAATGCCGGCCGAGCGTTTTATGCGTGATATCGAGCGGGCCCGCGAGAGCCTGGCGGTGGACTGACGCCTTTAGCCTGCGGCGCGCAGGTTGCAGGAGGGCTGGAATGCCTCGAGTTCGGCTTCGACGGCTTCGATGATGCGTTCGACGTCGGCAGCCGGCATGAGCGTGGCACAGGGGATGCCGGCGACGGCCAGCAGGGTTTCACCGGTGGCCCGGTCGAACAGGCGCGCAATCATGCTGCGCGGCGCGTCCATGCTGGCCTCGAACCCCAGCGGATGAAAGTGCCAGCGCATCATCTGGCAGGCGCTGGGAAATGTCAGTTTGTTCATACCAGCCTCCTTGTAGGGTGAACAACAGGTGGGCGGATCGAGGTGCGCAACAGGTCCCCGGGGACCCTGGAGAGCCCCCTAACCATAGCACTGCTGACACCAGTGTCTGCCCGTGACGATGACGGTTTGTCGATTCCTCGCAGCAGGTTCCGCCCTGTGCGGCACCCCCATGACACGGGCTCGAAAACGGCAAACGTTTGCCGGCAATATTTCCCTGCGCCGGCACTGGGCGTTCTGCTATTTTTACCGGCAGTCGGCTGGGATGCTTGCCTGGGTAACTTTCGGACCAATGGCACCCAGGCTCAGTCAAGGAGACCGTCATGCGTTATTCCGCGCTCACCCAACGTATCGCCGGTGACGGTGCTGCTGCCTGGAACATTCACTACCGCGCCGTCGAGCTGCAGGAGCAGGGGCGGGAGATCTTCCTGCTGTCGATCGGCGACCCGGATTTCGACACGCCCCCGGCCATTGTCGACGCGGCCATCGACAGCTTGCGCGCCGGTCGCACCCACTACGCCGACATCCGCGGCAGCCTGGGCCTGCGCCAGGCCATTGCCCGCCACCACACTCGCCACAGCGGCCAGCCGGTCGACCCGCTGGACGTGGTGGTGCTGGCGGGGGCGCAATGCGCCTTGTATGGCGTGGCCCAGTGCCTGTTTGACCCCGGTGACGAGGTGATTGTCGCCGAACCCATGTATGTGACCTACGAGGCGGTGTTCGGCGCCTGTGGGGCGCAGGTGGTGCCGGTGGCGGTCGAGCCCCGGCAAGGCTTTCGCGTCGACCCGGCGGAGGTGGCGGCGCGGGTGACGCCACGCACCCGGGCGCTGCTGCTCAACAGCCCGCACAATCCCTCCGGCGCCAGCCTGCCCAAATCCACTTGGGAGCGCCTGGCGCGGATCTGCATCGAGCACGACCTGTGGCTGATCTCCGATGAGGTCTACAGCGAGCTGCTGTACGAAGGCGAGCATTTCAGCCCGGCCAGCCTGCCGGGTATGGCCGTGCGCACGGCGACCATCAACAGCCTGTCCAAGTCTCACGCCATGTCGGGCTGGCGGGTAGGCTGGGTGATCGGTCCGCAGGCGTTGGGCGATCACTTGAGCAACCTGGCCTTGTGCATGCTTTATGGCTTGCCGGACTTCGTCCAGGACGCCGCCCAGCTGGCGCTGGAGCAGGACCTGCCCGAAGTGCGGCAGATGCGCGACACCTACCGCGAACGCCGTGACCGGGTCTGTGCCAGCCTCGCCGATTGCCCCGGGGTGCGGGTGCACAAGCCCGATGGCGGCATGTTCGTGATGATCGATATCCGCGAGACCGGCCTGGGCGCCCAGGCCTTTGCCGAGCGGCTGCTTGAGGAACACGGGGTGGCGGTGCTGGCCGGCGATGCCTTCGGGCCCAGTGCGGCCGGGCATCTGCGCCTGGGCCTGGTGCTCGATAGCGAGCGGCTGGAGCAGGCCTGCCAGCGCATCGCCCGCTGTGCCATGCAGGTGCTGGAAGGCCGGGCCTTCAGTTGAGCAGGGTGGCGGCCAGGTTGATGGTAAAGCCCAGAATCGCGGTATTGAAGACAAAGCCTACCAGTGAATGGGCCAGCACCACCCGGCGCATCTGGCGACCGGCCACGCCCACGTCCGAGGTCTGTACCGCCACGCTCAAGGTGAACGAGAAGTAGTGGAAGTCCCAGTAGTCGGGGTGCCGTTCACCGTCGATGAAACGCAGCAGCGGCGTGTGTTCCCGGGCGGTGTAGAACAGATGGGCGTAGTGCAGGCTGAAGATGGTGCCGATCAGCAACCAGGAGCCGGCGACAGTGAACCCGGTATAGGCATAGCGCAATGGCCCCGACCCGCCGCCCGCCAGTTGCAGGATCACCGCAGCCAGGCTGGCGATCGCCGCGACGCTGATGGTGAACAACACAAGGCCCGCGTTTTCATCCTCGATACTGGCCACCTGACTGACCTTTTGCGCGCTGGCGTGCAGGGTCAGCCACAGGATCAGCAGCAGGTACAGCCATACGCCGACATTCCAGCCGATCAGGACATGCTCGACCCAGTCGCTGGCCGGCACCAGCCAGCCGGACAGCAGGCCGGTGAGGGTGGCGATGGTCAGGCGCGGGTGGCTGCGGGTCAGTCGATGAAAAGCCATGGTGCCTCAAGGCCGGGGATCCTTGTGCAACTGTAGCTGCAAGCCAGCGCCCGGGTAGGCGAAAGGCCGGCGAGGGAGCGCTGCAGCAGGTGGCCATGATTTTGCCCTCAATCGATTCCAGGGGGAGTGATGAGGTACCATCGCACCCTGTGCCAGGCAGAAATGGCTTGCCAATCAAGGATCTGGTCTTGATGCGGGTCACCACGACCTGCTGTGGTTCGAGTCAGGGTGACAGGATGAAGTCACGCTGGCCTCAGTTCAGCTCTACAGGATTCCCGGTTTGTCCGATTCACTGCAAAACCCCTTGCTGCAATACCTCGCCCGCCTGGCACCGTCCAGCCAGCTGACCATGAAGTACATCCTCCAGGACGCCGCCGACCGCCTGGGGTTCGAGGATTGCGACATTGCCGAGGTGCCCTGGCACCAGCTCGAACCCGGGCATGTCACCGCCCTGGTGGCGGCCTTGCGTGCCGACGGTTATGCGCCGAACACCTCGTCGCTGTACGTCAATGCCGTGCGCGGGGTCATGAATGAGGCCTGGCGCCTGGGCCAGGTCAGCCAGGACCAGCTGTTGCGCATCCGCACGGTCAAGCCGGCCCAGGGCACGCGCCTGCCCGCTGGCCGCAACCTCAAGCGCAGCCTGATTCGCGAGCTGATGGAGGCCTGCGCCGCCGACCCCCGGCCCCAGGGCCTGCGCGACGCGGCGGTGATCGCCTTGCTGTACGGCACCGGTATGCGCAAGTCCGAGTCGGTCAACCTGAGCCTGGCCCAGGTCGACTTCAATGAGCGCAGCCTGCAGGTGCTGGGCAAGGGCAACAAGCAGTTGATCAAGTACGCGCCAACCTGGGCGTTCGACAAGCTCAATGCCTGGTTGGCGTTCCGGCGAGAGCAGTTGCCCGAGGGCCAGGCCGACGACGACTTCCTGTTCAACCGCATCCGTCGTGGCAGCCATATCACCCGCGAGCGCATCACCAAGCATGCGATCTACTACATCGCCCGCCAGCGTGGCACACAGGTTGGGGTGAAGATCATGCCCCACGACTTTCGCCGGTCCTTCATCACCCGGGTGATCGAGGAGCATGACCTGTCGATTGCCCAGAAGCTGGCGCACCACACCAACATCCAGACCACCGCCAACTACGACATGCGTGACGACAACGAACGGCGCCGGGCGGTGGATCGTTACGACTACTGACTGTAAGCGCAACTGCCGTGGTTACCTAATGGTGTAGCCGCTGCCGCCAGGCTGCGATCGGTCGCGAAGCGACCGTAAAACCTGGCGAGTTCAGTCTGTCAGGTACACCGGGGTGGTCGGATTGCGCCTGCTGCGCAGTCGATCGCAGCCTCGTTCCTCGGCAGCGGCTACCCCTGTAGCAACAACTGCCTTGATTGCCTGACGGTGTAGCCGCTGCCGCCAGGCTGCGATCGGTCGCGAAGCGACCGTACAACTGGCGAGTTCAGTCTGTCAGGTGCACCGGGGTGGTTGGATTGCGCCTGCTGCGCAGTCGATCGCAGCCTCGTTCCTCGGCAGCGGCTACCCATGCAGCAACAACTGCCTTGATTGCCTGGCGGTGTAGCCGCTGCCGCCAGGCTGCGATCGGTCGCGAAGCGACCGTAAGACCTGGCGACTTCAGTTTGTCAGGTACAACGAGGTGACCGGGTTGCGCCTGCGCCGCAGTCAAGCCGCTACCGCTGTAGGCGCGGCGGTTACACTGCGTCCAGGCCCATCTGCCAGAAGTCGGCCTCCAGGCGCGAGGCCTGGGCGAACACCTTGACCAGTTCCCCGAAGCGCTGTTCGGTCATGGTCCGTGCCGCCAGTGTGTCCAGGTGTGCCCGCGCTGCGGTGGCCACGCCCTGGTAGCCGCTGCCGGCGTATTCGCCGATCCACTCCCGGTAGGGATGATCGGCCAGGGCCTCGATGCCGTCGGGGCTCAGGTTGCGGCCGATCTCGGCATAGCCGATCACGCAGGGTGCCAGGGCCACATGCAGGTCGAGCAGGTCACCGGCGGCGCCGCAGTCGAGCACGAAGCGGGTGTAGGCGACAGTGGCCTGGTGTTCCGGGGTGGCGGCCAGGTCGTCGGCACTCAGCCCCCAGCGCTCGCACAGGCGCACGTGCAGCGCGGTCTCGTCGAGGATGGCCGCCAGCCCCGCCTGGGCGGCGCGGATATCGTCCAGGGTGCGGCTCTTGTAGGCGGCCAGCGCCCAGGAACGGGCGAACTGGATCAGGAACAGGTAGTCCTGCACCAGGTACTTGCGAAAGGCCGGCTGGGCCAGGGTGCCGGCGCCCATCTGGCGAACGAAGGGGTGGTCGACGTAGCTGTTCCAGTCGGCGCTGGCGGCCTGCTTGAGGCGCTCGAAAATATCCATGGTTCGATCCTTAGATGTCGTAGGCGGCGTCGAAGAACGCCTGTTCCAGCTTCACGGCGCGCAGGAAGAAGTCGGTGCTGGTCTGCTGTTCGGTCGCGCCGACCCGGTCCAGTTCAGCGCGCAGGAAGGCGACGAAGGCCTGGAAGTCCGGGTTGTCGTGCAGGGTGATCCATTCGGCATGCTCGAAGCGTGGCGGCAGCGACCCTTTGGCGCGCAGGGCCCAGTCCAGGTACAGCCCTTCGGCAACGTTGAGCACCGCCAGCGCTGCGGCGTAGGAACGGCTGGCCGCCGCTTCGCGCATCAGCGCCTTGAAGCCTGCGGTGGGCGCCGAGTCGGGCGCGTCGCGGCGTTGTGCGTCACTCACGCTCAGGGCCTGGAAGGCTCGCAGGAAATAGGTGTTCTCTTCACCCGAGATCACCCCGGTGAACCGGCCCAGGCGAATGCGTGCCTCGAAGGTGTCGGCGGTGGCGATGGCGGCGCCGAGCAGGGTCAGGAAGGCATCGATGAAGCGATGGTCCTGGATCAGGTAATTGATCATCACGGCATCGTCCACGGTGCCGGCCATCAGTTCGTTGACGAAGCGGTGCTCGATGGAGCGGGTCCAGCCCGGTTCGCTCAGGCGGCGAAGGGTATCGGTGAAGCGTTCGGTCATCCTGCTGTCCTCGGGGGAAGGTGGCAGCGAGACCGCGAGCGGCAGGCGAGGGCGGCCTCGCAATGAGACCGGCCGATTGTATACAGCAAGTGCGAATGATTGTCACGCCAGCCGCTAGTGGATGCTCGACGCCAGCTCGAAGATCGGCATGTACATCAGGATCACGATAAAGCCGATCAACAGACCGATGAAGGTCATCAGCAGGGGTTCGAACAGGCGCACGAACCATTCGATCCAGCGGCTGATCTCTTCGTCGTAGAAATCGGCGCTGCGCTCCATCATCTGCCCCAGGTTGCCCGATTGCTCGCCGGCGCGCAGCAGGCGCAGCGACACCGGGGTCACCAGTTGCCCGACTTCCAGCGCCGCCGACAGCGAAAGGCCTTCGCGCACCCGCTCGCAGGCCAGTTCCAAGCGCTGGCTGGCCGCCGCACCCAGCAGGCCGCGGGCCATGCCCATGGCGGTCAGGATGGGAATACCGCCTTGCAGAAGGATCCCCAGGGAGCGATAGAAGCGCGCCAACTCGTACATCACCAGGCGCCGGTGCAGGGCCGGCAGGCGTTCGAGCTGGCGGTTAAGCCAGCGCCGCACCCGCGGGTCGCGGCGCAGCAGGAACAACCCCGCCAGCGTCCCGGCAAAGCCCATGGCCAAGGGCGCCTGATGGGCATGCAGGAACATCCCGGCCTGCATCAGCAGCCGCGAGAGCCACGGCAGTTCGGTGCCCAGGCCTTCGAACACCAGGCTGAAGCGCGGTACCACATAGCCCAGCAGGAACAGCACCACGCCACCGCCCACCAACAGCAGCAAGAGCGGGTAGATCGAGGCACTGATGATCTTCTGCCGCACTTCGTCCATGCGTTGGCGGTAACTGACATAGCGCCCCAGGGCATCGCCCAGGGCGCCGGTCTTCTCGCTCGACTGCACCAGGGCGACGTACAGCGGCGGAAACACGCTGGGCAGCAGGGCCAGGGACTGGGAGAAGGACTTGCCTTCGTACAGCAGCCGCACCAGTTCACCCAGGGTCTTGCGCGCCTGCGCCGCCGACTCCTTTTCGGCCAGGCTTTCCAGGGCGTCGATCAGCGGCAGGCCGGCGTTGAGCAGGGTGGTCAGCTCCTGGCTGAACAGCACCAGGTCGAACACCTCGCCACGGCGCCAGCGCAAGCGGGCGAAGCGTTCGCAGTTGCGCACGCTGACCACCCGCAAGCCTTGCTGCTCGGCTTGCTGCCGGGCTTGTCCTGCGTCCTGGGCGTCCAGCGTCAGCAGGACCACCCCGGTTTTCCCCAGTGCCTTGAGCTCGAAGCGCATGTGCCGTTCCTCCGCCTACTGCCAACTGGTGATCTCGGCGTTCTCGCCTTCGCCGCCGGGTTGGCCGTCCTTGCCCATGGAGAGCAGGTCGTACTCGCCGTTTTCACCGGGTTGGCGATAGATGTAGTTACGCCCCCACGGATCTTGCGGCACTTTCTTCTGCAAGTAGGGCCCCGACCAGCGGGTCTCGTCGCTGGGGGCGATGACCAACGCCTGCAAGCCTTGCTCGGAATTGGGGTAATGCCCCACCTCCAGCCGGTACAGGTCCAGGGCCTTGCCCAAGCCTTCGATCTGCGCCCGGGCCACCTTGGCCTCCGAGCGCCCCAACTGACTGAAGTACTTGGGTGCGACGATCCCGGCGAGCAGCCCCAACACCACCAGTACCACCAGCAGTTCGAGCAGGGTGAATCCCTGTTGTGCGCGTTTTTTGTCGTTCATGCCAAAGGCCCTCCTTCGTGCGCCTGCAAGGCCCCATGCAATTGTTGTGCGCGTCTGCCCCGAGCCTTTGCGCCACGGGCACGGCAAGGCGGCACAGTGCTTGCGTCAGTAGGTCCACGCCTCGGCAATCGGGGCATATGCCCCACTTTTCGGGGGACGCAACGGGGAGGGCGGTACGATGCGCTGGCTCACTGCGGGAATCTTCTTCTGGCTTGTCTGGACCCAACCGGCCCAGGCCGATTTCTACATTTCGATCAAGGCCGATGGCAGCTACGTGCTGACCAACGTCCACCGACCCGGACGCCAGTATGAACGGGTCATTACTGAACAAGCGGGGTCGAGCCTGGCCGGCAACGGCCAGGCGCAACTGATCACCGGCCTGCCGTACGCCGAGCTGGTGGCTGCGGCGGCCAAGGCCAACGACCTGCCGCCGGCGCTGCTTCATGCGGTGATCCATGCCGAGTCGCGCTACAACCCCAATGCCCGCTCACCCAGCGGAGCCGCCGGGCTCATGCAATTGATGCCGGGCACGGCCAAGGAGTTGGGGGTCAAGAACGTCCTGGATCCGCGCTCCAACGTGCAAGGCGGGGCGCGCTACCTCAAACGCATGCTGACCCTGTTCGACAACGACATCACCCTCGCGGTGGCGGCCTACAACGCCGGCCCCGACGCGGTGATGCGCCGTGGGGGGATCGTCCCGCCCTATGCCGAGACCCAGCGTTATGTGCCCAAGGTGCTGCGCCAGTACCGGCGCTTGCAGGGGCTGTCGCAGGATGCGCCGTTGTGACCGGCGATGGGCAAGGCTGCGCCTTGCATCGCTGGCGCTGCCAGCTCCCACACAAAAGGCTGCGCAGCAGCCCCGGCAAGGAAGACCGGTCTTTCCCTAAATGTGGGGAATTGCGGGGAATGACCCCCAATTGAGATTCAATACGAAATGCAAGTTACTGATAAAAAACAATAAAAGCTTCTGGCACGGCACTTGCTCCAGCCTCCCCAGAGAACCAGGCACCAGCGGAGGTGCACCATGATCCCGATAAAAGGCTCCGTCCTTAGTTCATTGTTGCTCACCGCCGCCCTGGGCTGGCAGGCGGACAGTGAGGCGGCCATCAGTTGCAATCGCACGCTGGTCGCCAACGTCGTCGCCCTCGATCAACCGCTGATGTTCAACCGCCTGGGGGCGCAGAATGCCAACGGCATGATGTTCGCCCTGGCCCGCGATGTGGTCGACGAACATCAGGTGTCCCTGGCCCATGGCGGGGCGGCAGTGCCGGGCAAGGTCAGCCTGCGTCCGGACAAGCGCCCACGGCCCATCGTGCTGCGGGTTGCCGCCGGCGACTGCCTGACCGTCAACCTGCAGAACCTGCTGGCCTACCAGGCCAACCCGAACAAGCACGGCATCGATCACGAAGAAGAGAACGAAGGCGAGGAGAACGAGGCAGAGGAGAACGAAGGTGGCGAAGACGTTGAGCAGGGCGGTGGTGAAAACTTTGTCGCCGACGAGCAGGTCACCGACCGTCATGTGGGCTTCCAGGTCAACGGCCTGCAGGCGGTCAACAGCGTCGGTGACATTGCCGCCAACACCGGCCGCAACGGCAACTTCCTGATTGCTCCCGGTTCCACCCGTTCCTATACCTTGTACGCCGAGCGCGAAGGTGCCTTTGCCGCCACCAGCCAGGGCGCCACCTTTGGGGGTGAAGGGACCGCCGGCAACGTCTCCAATGGCCTGTTCGGGCAGATCGTGGTACTGCCGAAAAATGCCCGCACCTACCGCAACACCCTGACCGAAGAAGAGATGCGCCTGGCCACCACCGGCCGCGCCCCCACCGGCCAGCCCATCGTCGACTACGAGGCCCGCTATCCGCAGCGTGAGCCCTGGATCCGTGAAGGCAAGGCCGGATCGAAGATCATCGCCATGATTGATGGCAACGAAATCATCTCCAGCGAAAGCGACGCGGTGGTCATGGGCCCCAACACCGATGGCAGCTTCCCGCCTTCGACCTATCCGCTGGAAAGTCTCGGCAAACGCAACCCGGCGATCCCCAACCGCCTTGAGCCGTTCCGTGACTTCGCCGCGCAGTTCACCGACGAAGCGGCCTCCACCCAGGCGTTTCCCGGTTACTGGGCAGATCCGGTGATGGGGCATGTGCTGGAGCCGACCCGCGACTCGTTCATGATCAACTACGGCTCCGGCGGGATGGGCGCCGAAGTGGTGGCCAACCGCCTGGGCGTAGGGCCGATGCATGACTGCCTGTCGTGTGCCTACGAAGAGTTCTTCCTGAGCGCGCACACCGTCGGCGACGTGGCCATGCTGGTGGACGTGCCGGCCAACGTAGGGCTTGAGAACATCCGCCCGGGGCAAACCCCGAATGCCGACCAGGTCGGGGTCAAGGCCAGCATGGCCCTGTATCCGTCGGAGCCTGCCAACGTCAACCACAGCTATATCGGTGACTTCGTCAAGTTCCGCAACACCCACAATGGCCACGAGCAGCACATCTTCCACCTGCACGGGCACCAGTGGCTGTTCAACCCCAACGACGACAACTCCGACTATGTCGACGCCCAGGGCATCGGCCCGGGCGTGGGCTACACCTATGAAATCGCCAACGGCGGTTCGGGCAACCGCAACCGGGTAGCGGGCGATGCCATCTACCACTGCCACTTCTATCCGCACTTCGCCCAGGGCATGTGGAGCATGTGGCGGGTGCACGATGTGTTCGAGGAAGGTACTCGCCTGGAAGTCTCGAGCGAAGGGCAGGACGGTTTCCACAGCACGCCGTTTGCCCTGCGCAGCGGCAAGCCGGCTGCCGGTGCCCGTGCCTTGCCGGACGGCGAGATCGTTGCCGGTACGCCGATTCCGGCCATCGTACCGCTACCTGGCAAGGCCATGGCGCCGATGCCGGGCAAGGTTGCGGTGATACCCAAACTGGCACCGACCCTGGTCGCCGAGAACGATGACGACGAGGACGAGGAAGAGGGCGATGACGACAGCGGCCAGCATGAAGCCGCACCAAGGGCCATCGGCTCGCTGGTCCTGGTCGATCGCAACGACACCAACGCCGACGGCAGCCTGAAAAACCCAGGCTTCCCGTTCTGGATCGGTGGCATGGAGAGCACCGTGGGCCAACGTCCGCCAACCCCGCCGCTGGACATGCTCGACCCGGACAAGGCCAAGGCGCTGAAAAACAGCGGCAACGCCCTGTGGGCCAACCTCGACCCGAACCAGGTCGGCGGCTGGGACGGCGGCCTGCCACGCCATGCACTCGATGGCATGGCCGCCGGCGGTGAAGCCGATGTCACCACCACCGCGCTGGATTTCACCAAGCAGATCACCAAGGCCAAGGCGGTGTTCCTGCCGGAAGAGGGCACCGATGTCGAGCAGGCGGCCATGAGCTTCCATGCCAAGCTCGATCACCCCAGCTACGCCCTGGTGCCAGGCGCGGCGCCCGTGCCGCGCAACTTCCGCACCAACGGCGCCTTGCCCACCGCCGGTGCCCCATACTACGAACCTTGCATGGACGACCGCGCCAAGCGCCTGACCCAGGCCAGCCCGGTGGGTGAGTACGCCAGCGGCGAGCGCATGGACGGCATGACCTTCACCGGCTCATCGCCGTTCACCGCCGACCGTCCGCGCATCTACAAGGGTGCCAACATCCAGTTCGACGCGGTGTACAACAAGGTCGGCTACCACTTTCCGCAGGCGCGCATCATCGCCCTCTGGGAGGACGCCTGGCAGGTGATCAACAAGCAGCGCCCACCAGAGCCCCTGGTGATGCGCATCAACACCTTCGACTGCGTGATGTACCAGCACACCAACCTGATTCCGTCCTTCTATGAGATGGACGACTACCAGGTGCGTACCCCTACCGACGTGATCGGCCAGCACATCCACCTGCCCAAGTGGGACCTGACCGCCGCCGACGGCTCGGCCAACGGCTGGAACTACGAAGACGGCATTCTCTCGCCCGGTACCGTGGTCGAGCGTATCGATGCCATCCGCGAGTTCAACCAGTGCCAGACCGGTGACCCGCGTGAAGGCACGGCCGAGTGTCCGGTGGCCAAGGCGCACCCGTTCTTCGGCAAATACGGACGCGCCGACTGGATGGGCGCCCGCACGGCCATGCAACGCTGGTTCGCGGACCCGGTGGTCAACGTGTTCAACGTCGACCGTGGCCTGGGCACCATTTTCACCCACGACCACCTCGGCCCATCGACCCACCAGCAACTGGGCCTGTACGCCACCGTTCTGGCGGAACCGGCGAACTCCACCTGGTACCACGCCGAAACCGGCGAGCAGCTGTACAACCCGGCGCTGCGCGAAGACGGCGGGCCGACCTCGTGGCAGGCAGTGGTCAAGACCGGCGATCATGATGGTGACGGTCGCAACGACAGCTATCGCGAGTTCTTCCTGGAATACAGTGACTTCCAGCATGCCTACGAGGCCGGTGTGTATGTCGGCGCCGGCCCTGACGGCATCCCCAACGCCCAGGCTTACCCGGCCACCGCCGACAGCTTCCGCTACGCCATCAACCCCCCTGTGCGCCAGGCCGCGTCGAACCTGCTCGAAGCGGTGGTCGAGTCCCGTGGCGGCCTGAATCCTGGATGCCCGTCTCGGCCTTGCCCGCAGGCCATCTCGGTGGATGACCCGGGCATGTTCGTCGTCAACTACCGCAACGAACCGCTGGCCCTGCGCGTCTTCGACCCCAACAAGGTCGCACCCGACGGCAAGCGCGGCATGCAGGCCGACGGCTACGGCGGCGACCTGGCGTACGCCATGCAAAGCCGTACCGACCGTGCCATCCAGGCGATGAACATGTCGCCGGCGCTGATCACCTCGGCGGTCGGCCCGACCGGTGGCACCACGCTGTTCCCACCGCACATCAACAAGGGCGGTGCCGAGGCGGGCGACCCCTTCACGCCGATGCTGCGTACCTACTCCGGCGACAACGTGCGCCTGCGCATGCACGCCGGTGGCCATGAAGAGGAGCACAACGTGACCCTGCACGGCGTCAAGTGGCTGCAGAACGGCTCGGGCTTCGGCAACAGCTCCAACTCGGGGTGGAAGTCCTCGCAGATGGTGGGCATCTCCGAACAGCTGGGCTTCATGGCACCGGTGTCGATGATCTCCAGTTCCGCTTCGCCCAACGGCGACTACCTGTATTCGCTGGACGCCGCCCATGAAGGCTACTGGAACGGTATCTGGGGGATCATGCGCAACTACACTACCCCGCGCACCGACCTGTTCGCGCTGCCGAACAACCCGATGCCGATGGCGGCGCGCAATACCGTGGCGTTCGACGGTATCTGCCCACGTTACACCGCAAACCCCAACGGCATCGGTACCCGGCCCACCACCCAGCGCAGCTATGAGATTGTCGCGGCCCTGGCCAACGACATCCTCGGCAACCCGCTGGGCGTGAGCATCAACGACCCGGCCGGCGTCGGCCAGCATGTCGGCGGCCCGCTCAAGGCCAACGGCGGCACCCTGGTCTACAACAGCCGGCGCACCAGCATCCCACAGGTGACCGTGACCGATCCGGAAGATGGCGAGACCTTCACCATCGGCGGTCACAGCGGGCCGTTGCACGATCCGACCGCCATCCTCTATGTGCGCAAGGGCGACCTGGACCCAATCACCGGCAAGCTCAAACCTGGTGTACCGATCGAACCGCTGGTGCTGCGCGCGGCGGCCGGCGAGTGCCTGAAGGTCACCCTGGAGAACCGCCTGCCAATGGTGATGCCGGACCTGCCCAGCACCGCGGTGATGCAAAACGTGGTCAAGCGTGACCGCCACGGCAGCGAAGGCTCCACCGCCTTCAACAACAACCTGATGAGGCCTTCCAGCCACGTCGGCCTGCACACCCAGTTGCTGGCCTACGACATCACCAAGTCGGACGGTGTCAACGTCGGCCAGAACCCGGTGCAGACCGTACCGCCACGGGCCGGCACCAGCGGCGCCTACCCGAGCAAGGTGTACCAGTACTACGCCGGTCACCTGGAACGCGAAGGCAAGCCGGTGCTGCAACAAGGGCGCACGGTGGACAACATCAACACCACGGCGATCGAGTTCGGCGGCCTGAACATCACCCCGGCCGATGTCATCAAGCAGGGCCAGAAGGGCCTGATCGGTGGCATGAGCATCCTGCCGCAAACCGCGACCTGGACGGAGGACACGGCCAGCCGCGCCTCGGCCACGGTGCAGGTACCGGGGCAAACGGCCTACCGCGACTTCGCCACCCTGTGGCAGCGCTCGCTGAACATGCGCTGGGCCGACGGCCGGCCGGTCGAAGGCATCGCCACTGAAGGCAATGGCGTACCGGGCGATCCGAAGGACAACTCGAACATGGCCATCAACTACAAGACCGAGCCGCTGTGGTTCCGCTTCGGCCTGGCGCCGGATGCGCCGTTCGGGCATGCCGACGGCCATGGCTGGGCGGATGTTCCCAACGCCCATATGGCCTACAGCAACGCCCTGGTCGGCAGCGACCCGCAGACCCCGGTGCTCTGGGCCAAGCCCGGCCAGCCGTTCCGCAGCCATGTGCTGATGCCTACCGGTGGCAGCCGTGGCATCACCTACCAGCTCGACGGGCACCTGTGGCCACTGCACAACTACCAGGCCGAGAAATCCGATGTGTCGGGCTATCCTATGAACCTGCCAGGCATCGGCTCGGTGCGCTTCGGCTTCAACCCGCAAGCGATGTACATCGGCGCCCAGGAGAGCGTGCTGCCGGCCGCGCACTTCAGCTTCATGTCCTCCAGTGCCGGGGGCGGCAACGCCGTACCGGGTGACTACCTGTTCCGCGACTACGCCGCCTACGGCAACGTCTCGGGACTCTGGGGGATCCTGCGGGTCACCGAGGAAGCTCCACCGGCTACGCCACCAGCGCAGTAATCAAAGGGGTAGAGGTCATGATCAAGAAGAACAGACCGTTGTACCTGGGACTGATGACCGGCCTGACGCTGATGGGCCTGGGGATCGCTTATGAAAGCTTGTGGTGCGACCCGCGCGAAGCGCTGGTCGAGAGCGATCCACAAGCCCTGCACCGGCTGAGCCGCGACGGTGTCAACGTCGAGTTCGAGGCAAGGCCGCTGGGCAGTGGCGGGGTGCTGACCGAGGGTGCGTTTGCCAATGTGCGCTTCAAGATCACTGACCAGAACAGCGGCCAGCCACTGTCGGGGGTATCCCCCGGCGCCTGGCTGGACCCGGCCCTCACCGGTGACGCGGCCAAGGACCGCGACAAGAGCTGCAAGGCGCGCGTGGCGATGTTTCTCAAGAGCAGCATCGGTGCGCGTCCCTTGCTCGACCTCAATGGCTACTTCCTGCTGGTGATGAACAAGGACGCCAGCCTGACCGTGATCGACCCGTCGGTGTCGGTGGGCGGCGTCACCAGCACCCTGGCGCGCATCGAGCTGCCGGGCCAGCCCATGGACTGGGTGGCCGCCGGCGACGACAAGCAGGTATTCGTGTCGATGCCCGAGCGTGGTGAGGTGGCGCTGATCGATACCGAAACCTTCCAGCGTGTGGCCAACCTCGGCGCCGGCAAGCAGCCGCTGCGCCTGGCCATGCAGCCCGACCAGCGTCTGTTGTGGGTCGGCAACAATGCCAGCGACCCGGCCGAGAGCGGCGTGACCGTGATCGATGTGCCGAGCCGCAAGGCCATGAAATTCTTCGCCACCGGTGCCGGGCACCACGAAATCGCCTTCAGCGCCGATTCGCGCTATGCCTTTGTCAGCAACCGCGACAGCGGCACCCTGAGCGTGATCGATGCCAGTGAGATGCGCCTGGTCAACACCCTGAAAGTCGGCTCGCACCCGCTGTCGGTGGCCTATTCGCCACTGTCCCAGGCGGTGTATGTGACCGACGGGCGCGACGGCACCATCAGTGTGGTCGATGCCCGAAGCCACACCCTGCGCCACCTGATCGAAGGCCAGCAAGGCCTGGGGCCGATGCGCTTCAGCAAGGACGGACGCTTCGGCATCGCCCTCAATACCCTGGAAAGCCAGGCGCTGGTGGTCGATGCCAGTACCGACCGGCTGATCCACAGCCTGCCGGTGTCTGCCGAACCCTACCAACTGACCTTCACCAGCGCCTATGCCTATATTCGCGGGCTGGCATCGCCCAAGGTCACCATGGTCAATCTTGGCAGCCTTGGGGAAGGGCGCCAGCCCATCGTCCAGGGGTTCGATGCCGGACCCGCCGCCCCGCGCCAGGCCGGCAACCTGCCGCTGGCCCAGGGCCTGACCGTGGCCCGGGACGAGAACTCGGTGTTCGTGGTCAACCCGGTGGACAACACCACCTACTTCTACGCCGAGGGCATGAACGCACCGATGTCCGGCTATGCCAACCGTGGCGCCAACGCCCGCGCCGCCCTGGTGGTTGACCGCAGCCTGCGCGAAGTGGCACCCGGGGTCTACAGCTCGACGGTCAAGTTGCCGGCCTCAGGCACCTTCGATGTGGCCTTCCTGCTCAACCAGCCGCAGATCATCCATTGCTTCAGCACGGACGTGGCAGCCTCGGCCACCGCGCCGCACCGGCAGACGCCGCGGGTAGAGTTCATGCTCGATTCCTCGGTGGTGGTGCAGGGCCGGCCCTTTACCGCGCGCTTTCGCATCGTCGAGGGCAACGGAGCACCGCGTAACGGCGTCAAGGACCTGAGCGTGCGCTACTTCCTCGCGCCGACCTCGCGTGCGCGCAGCAGCGCCGTTCAGGAAGTGGGTGACGGAATCTACGAGGCCCCGCTGGAAATGGCTGAAAGTGGTGCCTGGTACCTGCATGTACAGGCCCCGTCCCTGGGCAGCGGCTTTGCCGAGAACAACTACACCAGCCTGCGGGTCCTGCCCGCTGCGGCTCAACAAGCGTCTGAATCGGGTTCAAGGAGTGTACGATGAAAATGCTCGATCGCTGCAGACTGTTCAGCCTTTGCCTGCTCGCCGCCAGCTGTGGCCTGGCCCAGGCCCACGGAGGTGTCGACCATAGCGCCCACGGCGCGCCTGCCGCCCACCAGGAGAAGACCTCGGTGCGTTTCGCCGATGTCCAGCTGCTGGACCAGAACGGCATGCCGGTGCGCCTGGAGAAGGATCTGGTGGGTGACCACCTGGTGGTCATGGGGTTCATCTACACCAGCTGCACCACCGTCTGCCCGGTGGTGTCATCGATCATGGCCAAGGTGCAGAAGCAGCTCGGCGGACGGGTGGGGGAGGACGTGCAGCTGGTGTCGATCAGCGTCGATCCGCAGCGTGACGATCCCAAGCGCCTGCAAACCTACGCCAAGACCTTCCAGGCCGGGCCCGGCTGGAGCTGGCTGACGGGTACGCCCTACGCCGTGAGCGAAACCCTCAAGGGTTTGGGCAGCTTCAGTGCCAACCTGGGTGAGCACCCGCCGCTGATCCTGGTGGGCGACGGTCGCAGCGGCAAATGGACGCGCTTCTATGGCTTTACCGACCCGGCGCTGCTGGTCAGCGAAATCGACCGCCTCAGCGCCAAGCGCGTGCATGCCAAGCACACCGCCATTGCCCAGGAGCAGCAGCCATGAGCACCGCCAACCGCACCCGGCACGGCATCGCGTGGCTGGCGCTGAGCGCCTGCCTGTGCTTGCTTGGTCCGCAGGCCCTGGCCCATGAAGGCCACCAGCCCGAGGCCCCCAAACCCGCGGCGGTGACACCGACCGCCGGCACCCATGATGCCCAGACCTATTTCACCGACACCCTGGTGCAGGACCAGAACGGTCGGACCTTGCGTTTCTACAGTGATGTGCTCAAGGACAAGGTGGTGATGCTCAATGTCATCTTCACCCACTGCAACGATGCCTGCCCGCTGATCACCCGCAAGCTGCGCGAGGTGCGCGAGGCCATGGGCGAGGAGGCGGCGAGCAAGGTCACCTTCATCTCGGTGAGCAGCGACCCGGTGAACGACACCCCGCAGGTGCTCAAGGAATTCGCCCAGAAGCAGGGGGTGGATGGCCCCAACTGGCTGTTCCTGACCGGTGACAAGGCCAATATCGATCTGGTGCTGGGGCGCCTGGGGCATTTGATCCCGAGCCCCGAGCAACACTCCACGCAACTGATCGCCGGCGACGTCGGCAACAAGCGCTGGAGCAAGATCCGCCCTGACGCACCGCCCCTGGCGATCGCCCAGCGCCTGCAACTGTTGTCGCAACCGTTGGCCGGGCGTTGAGCCTCATGAACCGCCTGGTGCGCATCGGGACCCTGGCGATGTTGCTGGTTGCCACCAGCCTCGTCCAGGCCCTGGACCTGAGCCCTGCGGAACTGGCCGGCAAGCGCCTGTACCGCGAGGGCCTGTCCAGCAGCGATGCGCAAGTCTCGGCACGGGTGGGCGCGGCGGACATGCTGGTACCTGCCAGCGTGGTGCCCTGCGCCAGTTGCCACGGTGCCGACGGCCTGGGCCGAGCCGAGGGCGGCGTGCGCCCGCCGAACCTGAGCTGGCAGCGCCTGGCGGTGGGGCAGGGGCAACGTCAGGTCAATGGGCGCACCTACCCGGCCTATACCGAGACCAGCCTGGCCCGGGCGATCCAGGAGGGCCGCGACCCGGCCGGCAATCACCTGGACCCTGCGATGCCACGGTTCGTGTTGAGCATGGCCGACCAGCGCAACCTCACGGCTTACCTCAGGCGCCTGACCGATGACCGCGATCCCGGGGTGCAGGACACGGTCCTGCGCCTGGGCACCTTGCTCCCGACCCAGGGGCCGCTTGCCGCGTCGGCCCGGGTGGTGGCGGCGGTACTCAACGACCGCATCGAGGCGCTCAACCAGCAGGGTGGCATCCACGGTCGCCAGCTGCAGTTGATCAGCCTCGATCCCGGCCCGGACCCGACAAGTGCCGAACAGGCCTTGAACCAATTGCTGGAGCACGATCAGGTGTTCGCCCTGGTCGCGCCCCTGGCACCGGCCTTGGAGCCGACCCTGGCGGCACGCTTGGAGCAGGCGCGGGTGCCGTTGATCGGTGCGACACCGGCGTTGACCACCAGCTTGCAGATTTTCGACCCGTTGCCGGGCCTGCGTGAGCAGCTGTTGAGCCTGGCCGACTATGCCCAGGCCAACCTGGCGCTTGAGCGCGCCGACACCCGGATTGTCTATGCCGATGCGTCCCAGCAGGACCTGGCCCGGCGTCTCGGGCAGGAACTGCAGCGCCGCGGCTGGAGCGGGATCCAGGCAGGGCCGCTGGATGAACAGGCGAGCAACGCCCAGGCGATCTTCTTCCTGGGCCAGGCCGACGGGTTCACACACCTGACCGAGCTGTTGCAACGCGCCGGTCGCACGCCGTACCTGTTGGCCGCCTCCAGCCAGGTGGCCGGGCAGTTGCCGCAGCTGCCCCAGGCCTGGTCCGGGCGCGTGTTCCTGGCCTATCCCTTTGTGCCCGGCGACTGGACGCCGGCCGGCCGCCAGGCGCTCGATGGCTTGCGCCAGCGCCAGGGCCTGGATGGTCGCCAGGGGGCGCTGCAGGTGAGCACCTGGTGTGCCATGCAACTGCTGGGCGATGCGCTCAAGCGCATCGGCCGCGACGCCAGCCGGGAGAAGCTGGTGCTGGCCCTGGAAAGCCTGCATGACGTGCAGACCGGCCTGACCCCACCTTTGGGGTTCGGCCCGGGACGGCGCCAAGGGCTGGCCGGCGCCCATGTGATTACCGTGGAAATGCCCGGGCCTGTGTTTCGGCCGGTGGCTGCCTATCGACCCGTTAGCGAGGTGAACACGCCATGAAGCTGCTCTGCCTGTTGTTGTGCGTGCTGGCCCTGCCACTGCAGGCCCAGGAGGGGCTGCCCGCGGCCCGGGTCAATGGCGTGGAAATCAGCCAGCTGCGCCTGGAGCGCTATTTTGTCGAGTACCTGGAAGACCAGGGGCGGGCGCTGACCAGCATTCGCAACCCCAGCGTCTACAAGCGCCTGCGCGACCAGGCCCTGACCGACCTGATCGACAAGGAATTGCTGTGGCAGGAAGCCCAGCGCCAGGGGATCAAGGTCGATGACCATGAGATCACCGCGCAGATCGATCAGCTGCGTCAGGCCATGGGCGGTGCGCAAACGTTTGAGCGGCGCCTGGCCGACGCCGGTTTCGACAGCCAGAGCTTCGCCGAATACATGCGCCACGAGCTGGCCGCGCAACAGGTGTTCATGCAGGCCTCGCAGGTTCCCGAGCCCGGTCCTGAGCAGGTGCGAGCCTTCTACAAAGCCAATGAGAATTCTTTTCAAGCGCCCCAGAACCAAAGTGCCACTGGCCCTGTCGAAGAGGAGCAGGGACTGGAGTTGGCAAAACGCATCCTCATCGATCAGCAACAGGCGCAGGCACGCTGGGCCATGCTGCAGCGTCTTCGAGACGCCGGGCAGGTGCAGCGACTTGACTGATGACGCATCTGACCCCCCAATGTTGGGGATATCAGTAGGGGCAAAGTGCCAGCCGGTCCCCGGCATTGGGGGAGAGGCGAGGGGCTATTTGCGTCTACGCTTAAAGAATCAACGACATAGCACAGTGATTAGCGCCGTCTCATGTCTGGCACGAAGCATGCGTAAGCCTGTACAAGGTCGCACTTCGCCAGACCGGGAAACCGGGCCTGTGATGCTTCAAGGAGTCGACCTTGGTTAACACAGTATTGGTAGTCGATGACGAGCAGACCCTTGCGGGCAATATCCAGGCTTACCTGGTTGCGCAAGGCCTGAACGTCCACGTTGCCTACGACGGGGAGAGTGCCATCGGACTGGCCGCCAGCATCCAACCCGACGTAATAGTGCTCGATTATCGCTTGCCCGACATGGAGGGGTTTCAGGTACTGGAGACGGTGCGGCAGAGCAGGAACTGTCATTTCGTGTTGATCACAGCCCATCCGACCGCCGAGGTCCGTGAGCGTGCCAACCAGCTGGGTGTCAGTCATATCCTGTTCAAGCCTTTTCCCTTGGCGGAACTGGCCCGCGCAGTCTGCGACCTGATCGGTTTCAAGCGGCAAGAGAAGCGCGAAGGCAATGAGGACACGGGGTTCGTCGAACGACGCCAGAGCAGGAATGAGAGTTTCCCGCTGCAGTTGTTCGATGGTAGTTGGGTCCTGGCTGATCGCCGACGTAATGGCGTAAGGCCGCCAGGGCCGGACGACGACCAACTGCTCACCGGGGAGTAACGCGCGAGCAGACCAGACATTGGCTTGCCGCGCTCCGCGCTGGAGAGCAAGCCATGGAATCGTTGTCGCTCGCTGTCGTTCCCGCCAGGTCCAGTGCCCCCGCACCCCTCGGCCGCGAGTTGCTCGCCCAGGCCAGGGCTCTGGCCGAACAAAGCGGCGAACGCCTGCTCGATACCCTGCAACAACTGAGCGGCCTGAACGCCGCCGATCTTGTCACCGCCCTTGGCCTGACCCTGCATTACCCGGTGCTCGACAGCCAGGCGCTGTTCGCCGCCGCGCCGCTGTTCGACCGGGTTAGCCTGGCCCAATGCCTGAAACGCGAGTTCATTTTCCTGGAGCATGACGGCCAGGCCCTGGGTGTATTCGCCGATCCTTTCGACGCGGCCCGCCTGGCCTGGATCGACGAATGCCTGCAGGGCGCACCGCTGTACCTGGTCACGGCCGCCGACCTCACCGGCTACCTGGCCCGCCACGAAGAAAGCTTCCACGCCGTGGATTCGCTGGACACCGAAAGCGACGCCGTCAGCGAACTCGACACCGTGCAGAGCCTGTCGCTGGCCAGCATCAGCGAAGACCAGAGCCGGGTGGTCAAGCTGGTCAACTCGACCCTCTACGACGCCCTGAAAATGCACGCCAGCGACATCCACCTGGGTGTCACCGGCAACGGCCTGGTGATCAAGTACCGCATCGATGGCGTGCTCAACAGCATCAGCAAGGTCAGCGGCAGCGAGTTCGCCGATCAGGTGATCTCGCGGATCAAGGTCATGGCCGAGCTGGACATCGGCGAAAAACGCGTGCCCCAGGACGGTCGCTTCAAGATCGGCATCAGCGCCCGGCAGATCGACTTCCGGGTCTCGATCATGCCGAGCATCTTTGGTGAAGATGCGGTGCTGCGGGTGCTCGACAAACAGGACCTGGCCGATCGCGTCAGCGGCGTGCAGCTGCAGGCCCTGGGCTTCGAGGACCACACCCTGCGCAGCCTGCGTCGGCTGGCCAACGAGCCCTACGGCATGATCCTGGTCACCGGCCCCACCGGCAGCGGCAAGACCACCACCCTCTACGCCATGATCAGCGAGATCAACCACGGCGTGGACAAGATCATCACCATCGAAGACCCGGTGGAGTACCAGTTGCCGGGTGTGCTGCAGATTCCGGTCAACGAGAAAAAGGGCCTGACCTTCGCCCGCGGCCTGCGTTCGATCCTGCGTCACGACCCGGACAAGATCATGGTCGGCGAGATCCGCGACCCGGACACCGCACAGATCGCCGTGCAGTCGGCGCTCACCGGCCACCTGGTGTTCACCACCATCCACGCCAACAACGTCTTCGATGTGATCGGCCGCTTCAGCCAGATGCAGGTCGATCCCTACAGCTTCGTTTCCGCCCTCAATGCCGTACTGGCCCAGCGCCTGATCCGCCTGGTCTGCCCGCACTGCGCAACCCGCCATCAGCCCAGCGAAGAGGAACTGAGCCTCTCGGGTCTGGAAGCCGGGCAGGTCGGTGATTACCACTTCGTACACGGCAGCGGATGCGGTCAGTGCCGTGGCAGCGGTTATCGCGGGCGCACCGCGATCGCCGAACTGCTGCACCTGGACGACGAGCTGCGGCAGATGATCGTCGAACGCAAACCCCTGTCGCAGATCCGCGCCCTGGCCTGTCAACGTGGCTTGCGCCTGCTGCGTAGCTCCGCACTGGAACTGGTGCGTGATGGCCGGACCACCCTGGAGGAGATCAATCGTGTCACATTTGTCGCCTGATCGATTTGTCGCCGTGCTCGGTGCCCAGGGGGTCGGCCTGTCCCGCCTGCAGGGCCAGGAGCAGGAATGGCTGGGTAGCCTGGGCTTTATCGCCGAACGCAGCCAGGCCACCACCCAGGCCCTGGATACCCTGCACAGCCTGCTGGCCGAGCAGCGTTGCAAGGGGGCCCAGTTGCAGGTGCTGCTGTCGGCGCAGTACTGCCGCTTCTGCCTGGTGCCCTGGAGCGCCGCCATCAACCGGCCGGACGAGCTGTACCAGTATGCCCGGGCCTGTTTCGAGAGCCATTACGGCCAGAGCCTGGACGGCTGGCGCCTGGTGGTGTCACCCGAGGCCGCAGGCATCGCGCGCATCGCCACGGCCGTGCCGGAAGCGTTGCTGCAACGGCTCAATGACCACTGCCGCGACCTGGGCCTGCGCCTGCGTTCGGTGCGGCCGTACCTGATGGCCGCCTACAACCGTTTTGCCGAACAACTGGGGCACGGCGACTTCCTGTTCGTGCTCGCCGAGCCACAGCGCAGTGTCTGCCTGCTGGCCCAGAACGGCACCTGGCAACAGGTCAGCGCCCAGGGCGGTGGCGACAGCGATGCCGCCCTGCAAGCCCTGATCGCCCGCCAGTGCGAACTCAACGCCGGTGAGCGGCAACTGCCGGTGTTCCTGCATGCGCCAGGTCGCCAGGAGCAGCCGCCGTCCCTTGAGGGGGTGCAGTTGTGCGAACTGAACGGTCAGGGCGGCGACGTGCTGTGCAGCATGTCCCGGGCGGTGGCCTGAAATGCGCCGCCTGGAACTGGACTTCCAGCCCCGGCGCACGCCCCTGGCGGCCTGGGTGGTGCTGGGCGTCGGCGTCAGCCTGGTGCTGGGGGCCGTGGTCCTGCAGCAGAACGTCAGCCAGCAGCAGGCCGGGTTCGAGCAGCAACTGCATCAGGTCGAACAGCAACTGGGCAAGCGTCCACAGCAGGGCAGTGCACTGACTCCGGCACAGAACCGTGAGCAGAGCGAGAAACTGGCGCAGATGCGCAGCGTCTCGCAGCAACTGCAAAGGCCCTGGGAGCGCCTGTTCAACATGCTCGAAGCCATGCCCCAGGACGACGTGGCGCTGCTGACCCTGACCCCCGACGCGCGCAAGGGCCAGGTGCGTATCAGCGCCGAAGCCCGCGACCTGGAAGCCATGCTGGCCTTCCACAAGCGTCTGGAAGCCAGCGACGAGTTGCGCGATGTATCGCTGCTCAACCACGAAATCATGGTCAAGCAGCCCGAGCATCCGGTGCAGTTCAACCTGTCCGCCACCTGGGAGACTGGCAATGCACATCCCTAGCCTGATACTCCACGAGCGTGCGCGGCAGGTTGGCGTGATCGGCCTGGCCGGTGGGGCGCTGGTCCTGCTGGCGCTGCTCTACGGTGCCCTGGCAGTGCTGCCGCAATGGCAGCAACTGCAACAACTGCAGGCCCAGCGCGAGCAAGCCGACGAGCAACTGCAACAGCTCAAGCGCGGCGCCTTGAAACTGCCACAGGTGCCCCAGCGCGAACTGGAGGACTTCCACAAGCAGCTGCCGGCCCAGCCCCAGGCCACCGTGGCCATCGACCGGATCTACAGCCTGGCCAAGTCCGAGCGCATCAGCCTGTCCCGCGGCGAGTACGCCCTGGGGGTCGATCCGAAGACCCAACTGGCGCGCTACCAGATCCTCCTGCCGGTGCGCGGCAGCTACCCGCAGATCCGCCGCTTCGTGCACGCCTTGCTCGGCCAGCTGCCGGCGCTGGTGCTCGAAGACGTCGACCTGCAGCGCAAGAAGATCGGTGACAGCGAGCTGACCGGTCGCCTGCGTATGACCCTTTATCTGTCGAGGTCATGATGAACACTCAACGCCGCCTGGCCTGGCTGGCCTTTCTCGGATCCGCAGCCGTACTGGCCTGGGTACCGGGTTACTTCTTCACGGACGATGGCGAGGGCAGCGATGCGCCAGCGACTGTCAGCAAAGAAGCCGCGCTGGCCGCGCAAGCCGCCAGCAAAGGCGCAGCGACCCCGGCGCTGCAACCGAGGGACCTGTTCCCGAGCAAGCACTGGAAACCGGCCGCCCAGCTGGCGACTGTCACCGAACAACCCGTGGCGGTTGCGCCGGTGGCCGTGGCCCCGGCGGCGCCGGTCCTGCCCTTTCAATTCGTCGGCCGTCTGGATGATCGCGACGACCAGCAGGTCTTCCTGCAAAGCGGCGAAAAGCTGTACGTCGTGCGGCGTGGCGACGTGATCGATGACATCTACCGGATCGAGCACATCTCCGCCACGGAGCTGAGCCTGGTCTACCTGCCGTTGCACCTGTCCCAGACCTTGTCTGTAGGGAGCGCACCATGATTTCGTCCAGGCACTGCAACAAAGCACCGTATCTGATGCTGGCACTGTGCGTCGCCCTGGCCGGCTGCGGCACCTCCGCCGCACGCAAGGACGGCCAGGCGCTGATCAACGAAGGGCAGTACGAAGCCGGCGTTGCCCGGCTGGAAGAGGCCCTCAAGGAGAACCCGCGCGACACCGAGCTGAACATCGCCCTGGTCCAGGGGCGCAAGCAGTCCATTGAAGAACTGCTGACCCAGGCCGACAGCGACCGCAGCCGCCACGACTTTGCCGGGGCGCGCATGGCCTATGGCCGGGTACTGACCCTGGAGCCGAACAACCGCCGCGCCCAGGAAGCCGTGCGCCAGATCGAGCAGATGCGCAACCTCGGCGAGCGTGTCGCCCTGGGCCAGGCTGCCCTGCGCGCAGGTGATCTGTTCGGCGCCGAACGGCACATGCGCGAAGTGCTGCAACTGGACCCGCAGAACGAGGGCGGCCTGGCCCTGCGCAAGGACATCGAACTGGTGCAGAGCCGCACCGCCCAGCCCAACCCGATACTTCGGACCAAGCTGGAACGGCCGGTGACCCTGGAGTTCCGTGATGCCAACCTCAAGACCATCTTCGAGGTGCTGTCCCAGGTGGCCGGGCTCAACTTCATCTTCGACAAGGACCTGCGCCCGGACATGAAAGCCACCATCTTCGTGCGCGATGTACGCATCGAAGACGCCGTGGCCCTGCTGCTGGAGCAGAACCAGCTGCACCAGAAAGTGGTGAACGACAACACCCTGCTGATCTATCCGGACTCGCCCCAGAAGACCAAGGATTACCAGGAGCTGGTGATGCGCACCTTCTACCTGACCAGCATCGACTCCAACACCGCGCTGAACATGGTCAAGACCATGCTCAAGACCCGCGACGTGTTCGTCGATGAGCGTCTGAACACCCTGACCATGCGTGACACCCCCGACGCCGTGCGCATGGCCGAGAAGCTGTTGCAGTCCCAGGACCAGTCCAACCCGGAAGTGGTGCTGGAAGTCGAAGTGATGGAAGTCGCCCGTTCGCGGATCCTCGAACTGGGCCTGCAATGGCCCAACACCTTCGGGATCCTCAACAACGACGGCAACCCGGTAAGCACCATCGATCAGCTGCGCGGCATCAACTCCGAGCGCATCACCTTCTCGCCATCGCCCCAGGCCAAGATCAACGCCCAGGACAACGACATCAACACCCTGGCAAGCCCGGTGATCCGGGTCAGCAACCGCGAGCAGGCGCGCATCCACATCGGCCAGCGGGTGCCGATCGTCAGCGCCACCTCGGTGCCGTCGACCCAGGGGCCGGTGATCACCGAAAGCATTACCTACCTGGATGTCGGTCTGAAGCTCGAAGTGACCCCGGTGGTGCACCTGAACAACGAAGTGGCGATCAAGGTGGCCCTGGAAGTCAGCAACGCCAAACCGCTGGAACCTACCCGCCAGGGCACCATCCCGGTACAGGTCGACACGCGCAATGCCCAGACCAGTCTGCGCCTGCATGACGGCGAAACCCAGGTACTGGCCGGCCTGATGCGCAACGACCAGGGCGCCAGCGGCAACAAGATCCCGGGTCTGGGCGACATCCCGGGCCTTGGTCGGCTGTTCGGCAGCAACCGCAACGACAAGAGCCAATCGGAGCTGGTGCTGTCGATCACCCCGCGGATCATCCGCAACCTGCCGTACCAGAGCCCGTCGGACATGGAGTTTCGCACCGGCACCGAAACCAGCATGCAGATCCGCAACATCAGCCCCAATCCGAGCCTGGAGGTCGATGAAAATCAACCGGTAGCGGCGGTACCGACCGCGGTGAGGCCCTGAATCATGAAACGCTCGATGGCGGGTTTCAGCCTGATCGAAGTGATGCTGACCCTGGCGCTGCTCGGGTTGCTGGCCTCGATCGCCGCACCGCTGACCGAAACCCTGGTGCGCCGTGGCAAGGAGCAGGAGCTCAAGACCGCGCTGTACCAGATTCGCGATGCCATCGACGCCTACAAGCGCGCCTTCGACGCCGGCTACATCGAGAAATCGCTGAACGCCAGCGGTTACCCGCCGAGCCTGCAGGTGCTGGTGGACGGGGTACGTGATGTACGCAGTGCCAAGGGTGCCAAGTTCTACTTCCTGCGGCGCATTCCCCGCGACCCCCTGGTGGCGCACAAACGCGACGACGAAGGCGGCTGGGGCCTGCGCAGCTACGACAGTTCCGCCCAGAACCCGCGCGATGGCGAGGACGTCTTCGACGTCTACTCCAAGGCGCCGGGCAAGGGCCTCAACGGCATCGCCTACGGGCAGTGGTGAGCAGCATGAAACGTAACCAAGGCTTCACCCTGATCGAGTTGCTGGTGGTAATGGCGATCATCGCCACCCTGATGACCATCGCCATGCCGCGCTATTTCGAAAGCCTGGAGACCTCCCGCGAGGCGACCTTGCGTCAGAGCCTGGCGGTCATGCGCGAGGCCCTGGACCATTATTATGGAGACACCGGCCGTTACCCCGAATCGCTGGAGCAACTGGTCGAACAACGCTACCTGCGCAGCGCCCCCATGGACCCGATCACCGAGCGCCGCGACCTGTGGCAGGTGGTGGCACCCCCGGAAGGGGTGGCCGGTTCCGTGGCCGACATCAAGAGCGGCTCAACCGGGAGGGCGCGTGATGGCAGCCTTTATGCCGAGTGGTAGCGCCGCCGAGGCGGGCTTCACCTACCTGGGGGTGCTGTTGCTGATTGCTGTCACCGGCATCGCCCTGGGCTCGACCGTGACCTTGTGGTCGACCGCCTCCCTGCGTGACCGCGAACGCGATCTGCTGTGGGTCGGCGGCCAGTACGCCCAGGCGCTGCGCAGCTACTACCGCAACTCGCCGGGCCTGGCCCAGTACCCACAGACCCTGGACGAACTGCTGGAAGATCCACGCTACCCCGGCATCAAGCGCCACCTGCGCCGTCTCTACGCCGACCCGATCACCGGCAGCGACGACTGGGGCCTGGTGCGTTCGATCGACGGGCGCATCACCGGGATCTACAGCCGCTCTCAAGAGATGCCGCTCAAGCAGACCGGCTTCGCCGCCCAGTGGTCCGACTTCGAAGGCCTGAGTCATTACGCCGACTGGCAGTTCGTTGCCGAGAAAGCCTTCGCCGACACCGCCGCCGGCGCCCGCAAGGGCATTGCCCAGGGAGACGGACCATGAACCGCCGCCTTACCGCCTGCGCCTTGGCCCTGGTGCTGCTGGCAGGCACCGCCCGCGGCGGCGCCGAGGACGAGATGATGGGGTTTATCGTCGACAACACCATCTCGCACATCGGCCACGACTTCTATTACAGCTTCGCCGAGCGGCTGCGTGCCACCAGCCGCCTGGATTTCAACCTGGTGGTACGGGAGCGGCCGGACGCACGCTGGGGCAGCCTGGTGACGGTCGAGTACGAGCAACGTGTGGTCTACCGGCGGTTCCTGCCACCCAACACCACAGAACTGAAGGATGCCGCCTATGAAGCGGCTGACCTGGTCAAGGCGCAGATCATCCAGCGCAAGCTGCAGATGATGCTGCAGGACACCACTGATCTTGAGAGGGATGAGCTATGAACAACAAAAACACCTGCCGCCTGGCCTCCCTGGTCTTGCTGGCGGCCCTGGGCAGCCAGGCCCAAGCCACCGAGCTGGTCTACACCCCGGTCAACCCGGCCTTCGGCGGCAACCCGCTCAACGGCACCTGGCTGCTCAACAACGCCCAGGCCCAGAACGACCACGACGATCCGGCAATCAAGGACAGGGCCTCGGCCTTCGCCGGCACCTCGGCCCTGGAGCGTTTTACCAACCAGCTTGAGTCGCGTCTGCTGTCGCAACTGATGGACACCATCAACAACGGCAACACCGGCAGCCTGCAGACCGACGCTTTCATCATCAATGTCATCGACGATTCCGGGGCGTTGAGCATTCAGGTCACCGACCGGGCAACCGGCGAAATTTCGGAAATTTCGGTCAACGGCCTGAACCCTTGACGGGTGGGGCAATGGGGAGCGACAGCCATGAAACGATTTCTGACCGCAGTATTGATGTTGGCCGCGCTGCAAGGTTGCAGCCTGCGCGAACCGATGCCAGCCGAACAGGACGCGGATATTCCGACCCTGACACCACGGGCCTCGACTTACTATGACCTGATCAACATGCCACGGCCCAAAGGCCGGCTGATGGCCGTGGTCTATGGCTTTCGCGACCAGACCGGGCAATACAAGCCGACCCCGGCCAGTTCCTTTTCCACTAGCGTCACCCAGGGCGCGGCGAGCATGCTGATGGATGCCCTGCAGGCCAGCGGCTGGTTCATGGTGCTGGAGCGTGAGGGGCTGCAGAACCTGCTGACCGAGCGCAAGATTATCCGCGCTTCGCAGAAAAAGCCCGATACCCCGGTGAACATCCAGGGTGAGTTGCCACCGTTGCAGGCGGCCAACCTGATGCTCGAAGGCGGCATCATCGCCTACGACACCAACGTGCGCAGCGGCGGGGAGGGCGCGCGCTACCTGGGTATCGACATCTCCCGCGAGTACCGGGTCGACCAGGTGACGGTCAACCTGCGGGCGGTGGATGTGCGCAGCGGCCAGGTGCTGGCCAACGTCATGACCAGCAAGACCATCTACTCGGTTGGCCGCAGTGCCGGGGTGTTCAAGTTCATCGAGTTCAAGAAACTGCTGGAAGCCGAGGTGGGCTACACCACCAACGAACCGGCGCAATTGTGCGTGCTGTCGGCCATCGAGTCGGCGGTGGGGCACCTCCTGGCCCAGGGCATCGAGCGGCGCCTGTGGCAGGTGGCCGGCGATGGCAGTGGCGACAAGGCGGTGCTGGACAAGTACCTGAGCCAGTATCAGGTGCCATGATCGTTGGCGCAGGGGCCCCTGTAGGAGCGGGCTTGCCCCGCGATTGCGATGTGTCCATTGCATCGCATCGCGGGGCAAGCCCGCTCCTACACGCAACCCTGTTCTTTAACGATACGCTTGGTCGATGCCGGATACTTCACCAGCTTGGCCGCCGCCCGCGCCGGTCGCCTGACCAACTCACCCCCGCAGTTGGGGCACTGGCCTTTGAGCTGGCGCTCGTTGCAATCGACGCAGAAGGTGCATTCGAACGAACAGATCAGCGCCTCCTGGCTGTCGCCAGGCAGGTCGCGACCACAGCATTCACAGTTGGGGCGCAGTTCGAGCATGATCAGGTCCTCTGAAGGTGGGCGGAACCGGCAGTGTGCTACCAGGCCGATCCCGCGACAATACCTTCAAGGACGATACAGGTGGGCATGACTGGCGCGGTACAGCGCCGACTCTGAAAAACTGTCACTGGCCAGCACCCGTCCGACCAGAATCAGCGCCGTGCGCCGGAAGCCCTTGGCCTCCACCTGCCGGACAATCCCGTCCAGGGTGCCGAGCACCCAGTCCTGGTCCGGCCAGGTGGCGCGGTGCACCACGGCGATCGGGCAGTCGCCGCCATAGTGCGGACGCAGCTCCTCGACAATCCTGTGCAGGTGCTTGACGCCCAGGTGAATGGCCAGGGTGCTGCCATGGCGGGCCAGGTCCGCCAGTTGCTCACCCGCGGGCATCGGTGACTTGTCGCCATAGCGGGTGAGAATCACGGTCTGGGCGATGTCCGGCAGGGTCAGCTCGCAGCCGAGCAGGGCGGCGCTGGCGGCCACCGCAGTAACGCCGGGGACGATCTCGTAGGGAATGCCCAGCTCACGCAAATAGCGGATCTGCTCGCCGATGGCGCCGTACAGGCTCGGGTCGCCGCTGTGCACCCGGGCCACGTCCAGGCCCTGGTCGTGAGCCTCCTTGATGGCCTCGATGATCTGCGCCAGGTGCAGTTCGGCGCTGTTGATGACGGTCCGGGCGCTGTGCCCTTCGAGTACGGCAGCCGGTACCAGGGAGCCGGCATAGATGATCACCGGGCAGCGATGGATCAGGCGCTGGCCCTTGACGGTGATCAACTCGGGATCGCCGGGGCCGGCGCCGATGAAATAGACGGTCATGCGAGGTCCTTGGGAAGAAAGCGCGGATTATCCGCCAACGCCTGGGGCGCTGGCCAATGCCAGGCTGGCGTCGGCCAGCAGGGTACGGGTGACGCACAGCTGCGCCGTGCCTGCGAAGTGCTCGGCCAGGGCCAGCGCCGCGCTTTCGGCAACGCCGTAGCAACCGCTGTGTTGGTAGGCGACCGCTGAGCGATGGCTCAGGCGCTGCTCGAAGGCCGCCAGGTGTGCAGCGCTGAAGAACAGCAACGGTACCTTGAGGTGCCGGGCCAGTTGCTCCAGCCCGGGTTCATCCTGCTTGAGGTCGATGCTGGCCAGGCCCGCGACGGCGTCCAGGGGCAAACCGTGGGCCTTGAGGGTCTGGTCCAGCAGGCTGCCCAGCGTGTCGGCCGGGCAACCCCGTCGGCAACCCAGGCCGACGTACACCTGCATGGTGATCAGGCCTGTTCCGAGCGACGGTACAGCCAGGCGCTGAGCAGGCCCAGGGCCAGCCAGAACGCGGCGTTGGTCAGCAGGGAGGCGACCTTGAACTCGGCTTCCAGTGCTTCTGGAGCAAGCATTTCGTGCACTTCAGGTTGCGGTGCGCCAATCACATGGGGAATCACCAGCAGTACCGCACCCACGACCTTGAACAGCCAGTTGCGGGCAAACGCGATCAGGGCCAGTCCCACGGCGGTGGCGGCAGCGGTACCTACCCACCAGGTCTGGCGCTGGGCCAGGTCGGCTGCGGCGGTGCCCGGCAGTTCGGGCGGCAGGCCCAGGGTCGGCGCCAGGCAGAATACGGCAAAGCCGCCCAGGCCCCAGAGCGCGCCGCTGAGCACGGTCTTTGGCGCACGCAGGGTGTAGAGCGCGGCCAGGATCAGGGCAAAACCGACCGCCACCACCAGGTTGCCACCGGTGGTCGACAGCACGCGCTGCCAGCCATCTTCCGGTGCCCAGGCTTCGCTGTCGTGGTGATGGTCGGCGGCAACCCCGGGCGCGTGCTCGTGGGCTTCGACGGCCGGTGCGGCGCTTTCATAGGTTTCTGCCTGAAGAATCAGCGGCGCGACCCAGAAACTCTGCAGCAGGGTCAGCAGCAGGGCGGCCAGCAGGCCGGCAAAGCCTGCGGTGCGAGCGATACGCTTGATCATCGATGGCTACTCAGTGGCAAGGGAAGGCGGCGCTGTGACGGGTGTCGTGGGCGGCATTGTGGACCGCTTCGATATGCGAGAAGCCGGCGAAATACACCAGGCACAGGCCCAGCAGCGAGGCACC
The DNA here is from genome assembly GCF_044769005.1 of Pseudomonas sp. NPDC090755. Lineage (NCBI taxonomy): Bacteria > Pseudomonadati > Pseudomonadota > Gammaproteobacteria > Pseudomonadales > Pseudomonadaceae > Pseudomonas > Pseudomonas sp. NPDC090755. The sequence continues at coordinate 249,467 of NZ_JBIVXC010000006.1, forward strand.
GACGGCAACCCGCAGGCGCTGGCTGAGGCTGGACGGGGTAACGGCGGAATGACTGGCGGTACTGGTACGCATGGCGCTTTCCTCTGGGTGTTGTCGGGCAACAGGCAAGCGCAACAATCCCCTGCACGAGGACCGTCCAGGGGATCAACAGCGCCCGCCCACCGCGGGTTTGTCAGAATCGGAATTGGGCCGGTCTCCGGGCTGGCGAGGGCAGGCTGATAGCCGGGCCACAGGCGTCACCTTCCCATGCCGGACTACGGGCACAGTGGTTCTGACGCTTTTCTCGCTTACCGTTGCGGGGGCAGCACCGGACTTGTCGGGCCTGTCGATCGACAGGCACTGACGCACCGGTTTCCCGTTTCACCCAGTCAAGGGCACCCAAACGAATGGCATTAGCAAATCACGGGGGCGACCGGGCGTCAATCGTGACAGCAGTTGACCGCTCACCGGGCACTGCGTAGCCTAGCCGCTTCGAGGTTCTTCGGCAGCGGCCGAAGCTAAGACGGGAACGCGGTAAAAGCCGCGGCTGCCCCCGCAACTGTAAGCATTGAAGCGTTCGACACAGCCACTGCATCGCTGCGGGAAGGCGTCGTTCGACCGGCCCATCGGCCGGTGCAGTGCAAGCCAGGAGACCTGCCTCGAACAGTTTCCGACATTAAACCGGGCGGGGTGATCCGGTGGCGAACGCGCCCAGGTAAACGTACCTGCGGCTCTCGTCGCGCATGCCCGCCATCCTGCCAAGGGCATCGACATGAAAACACTGGCCAAACTCCCCGTCACCATCGTTACCGGCTTCCTCGGCTCGGGCAAGACCACGCTGCTGCGGCACATGCTCGACAACGCCCAGGGGCGGCGCATCGCGGTGATCGTCAACGAGTTCGGTGAGCTGGGCATCGATGGCGAGATCCTCAAGCAGTGCAGCATCGGCTGCACCGAGGAAGAGGCCAGCGGCCGGGTTTATGAACTGGCCAACGGCTGCCTGTGCTGCACCGTGCAGGAAGAGTTCTTCCCGGTGATGCGCGAGCTGGTGGCCCGCCGTGGCGACCTGGATCACATCCTCATCGAAACCAGCGGCCTGGCCCTGCCCAAGCCCCTGGTCCAGGCCTTCCAGTGGCCGGAAATCCGCAATGCCTGCACCGTCGACGCGGTGATCACCGTGGTCGACAGCCCGGCGGTGGCCGCCGGCACCTTCGCCGCCTACCCGGACCAGGTCGATGCCCAGCGCAAGCTCGATCCGAACCTGGACCACGAGTCGCCCCTGCACGAGCTGTTCGCCGACCAGCTGGCCAGCGCCGACCTGGTGGTGTTGAACAAGGCCGACCTGATCGCCGCCGCCGACCTGGCCAAGGTCCGCGCCGAGGTGCAGGAAGAACTGCCGCCGGCGGTCAAGGTGATCGAAGCCAGCAATGGCCGCCTGCCACTGGACGTGCTGCTGGGCCTGGGCGCCGAGTCCGAAGTGCACATCGATGGCCGCCGCACCCATCATGATTCACACCATGACGGCGACGACCATGACGATCATGACCATGACGCCTTCGACTCGATTTCCATCGAGCTGCCCGAGGCCGATGAGAGCCTGCTGCTCGACGCCCTGACCCAGTTGGTGGTGCGGCACGGCATCCTGCGGGTCAAGGGCTTCGCCGCCGTGCCCGGTAAGCCGATGCGCCTGCTGATCCAGGGCGTGGGTACCCGTTTCGACAAGCATTTCGATCGCGCCTGGCGCAGCGAAGAGCCGCGTACCACGCGCCTGGTGCTGATCGGCCAGGAACTGGATGCTGCACAGCTGGAAGCGAGCCTGCGCGCCGCCCTGGGCGCCTGATCCATGCACCTGCTGCGGACCCAGCCCGGTGGTTTCGTACCGGACGACAGCATTGCCGACCTCGGCCAGACCCCGGCCGAGCTGGTGATTCTCTGCAGCGGTGACTCGCACCTGGCACTGCTGGCCGAAACCGCCCGGCAGTTGCCCGAGGATTATCCCAGCCTGCGCCTGGCCAACCCTATGCAGGTGCAGAACCACGCCTCGGTCGACCTTTATGTCGACGAGGTGCTGCGCCATGCCAAGGTCATCCTGGTGTCGCTGCATGGCGGGGTGGGCTACTGGCGCTACGGTGTCGAGCAACTACTGGAGCTGGCCAACCGTGGCGTGAAGCTGATCCTGGTCCCTGGCGACGACCACCCGGACCCGGAGCTGACTGGCCTTGGCAACGTACCGGCCGAGCAGGCCGAACGGCTCTGGCACTTTTTGCGCCAGGGTGGCAAGGCCAACGCCCTGAACCTGTTCAACTGCCTGGCCAGCCTCTGGCTCGGGCGCGACTACCCCTGGGCTGAACCGCAGCAATTGCCACGCACGGCGGTTTATCACCCCAACAAGGCCGCTGCCGAACTGCAGGACTGGTTCGGCCAGTGGCAGGTCGAACAGCCGGTGGTGCCCATCCTGTTCTACCGCTCGCACCTGCAGGCGGCCAACACCGCCTTTGTCGATACCTTTTGCCAGCGCCTGCAACAGGCCGGGCTCAACCCCTTGCCGATTGCCGTGGCCAGCCTCAAGGAGGCCGGCTGCCTGGCCCAGGTCGAAGACTGGCTGGAGCAGGTCGACGCCGCGCTGATCATCAACACCACAGGCTTTGCCCAGTCGAGCCCGGAACAGCCCCACCTGCGACCGTTTCGCCGGGACATTCCGGTGCTGCAGGCCATCTGCGCCCAGGACAACGAACCTGGCTGGCAGGCCAGCGAGCAGGGCCTGGGTGCCCGTGACCTGGCCATGCATATCGTCCTCCCGGAGCTGGACGGGCGCATCATCACCCGGCCGATCAGCTTCAAGGACCTGGCCTGGCGCAGCGAACGCAGCCAGTCGGATGTGGTCTGCTACCGGCCCCACCCCGAGCGCATGGACTTTGTCGCCGAACTGGCCCGGCGCTGGTGTGCACTGGCGCAGTTGCCCAACCGCGACAAGCGCGTGGCCCTGGTACTGGCCAACTACCCGACCCGCGACGGGCGCATCGGCAACGGCGTGGGCCTGGACACCCCGGCAGCGGCGCTGAACATCCTGCGTGCCTTGCAGGCCCAGGACTATCCGCTGGCAGACCTGCCCGACAGCGGCACGGCGCTGATCCAGGCGCTGCTGGGCGGCGTGAGCAACGACCTCGACAGCCTCGACCAGCGCCCTTGCCTGCAAAGTATGGCCCTGGACGATTACCTGACGGCGTTCGCCGCCTTGCCAGAGGCTAATCAGGAGGCGGTACGCCAGCGCTGGGGCGAACCGCAGCAAGACCCGATGTTCCGCAACGGTCGGATGATGGTCGCCGGCCTGCGCTTTGGCCTGACCTTCGTCGGTATCCAGCCGGCACGGGGCTATCAGTTGGACCAGAGCGCGGTCTACCACGACCCCGACCTGGTGCCGCCGCATGGTTACCTGGCGTTCTACTTCTGGCTGCGTCACGGCTTTGCCGCCGATGCGCTGATCCACGTTGGCAAGCACGGCAACCTTGAGTGGCTGCCGGGCAAGGGCGTGGGTCTGTCCGACAGTTGCTGGCCCGATGCCTTGCTCGGGCCGCTGCCGAACATCTACCCCTTTATCGTCAACGACCCGGGCGAGGGTGCCCAGGCCAAGCGCCGCACCCAGGCGGTGATCATCGATCACCTGATGCCGCCGCTGACCCGTGCCGAAACCTACGGCCCGCTGCGTCACCTGGAGGCGCTGGCCGACGAGTACTACGAGGCCCAGTTGCTCGACCCGCGCCGGGCCGCCGAGCTGCAACGCGACATTCTTGAACTGGTGCGCAGCAACCATATCGACCGCGAGTTGCAGCTCGAAGGCGAGCTCGATGATGCTGCTGTGTGGTTGCCGCGCCTGGACACCTACCTGTGCGACCTCAAGGAGTCGCAGATCCGTGACGGCCTGCATGTGTTCGGCGAGTCGCCGGCCGGCCGCCTGCGCAGCGATACCTTGCTTGCTTTGCTGCGGGTGGCCCGTGGCGATGGCCGTGGCGCCAATGCCAGCCTGCTGCGGGCACTGGGCAAGGCTTTGGCGCTGGGCTTCGATCCGCTGGACTGCGACCTCGGCCAGCCTTGGGAGGGGCCGCGTCCAGCGCAGTTGCAGGCGCTTGGCAACGATCGCTGGCGCACCGCGGGCGACACGCGCGAGCGCCTGGAAGCGTTGGCCTTGATGCTGATCGAGCAGAGCCTGGCCGGTGTGGCGCAAGTGCCACAGGATGAGCCATGGGGCGAGGTGCGTGCCGTGTTGCAAGCCCTGGTCGACACCGTTGCGCCTCAACTGGACGCCTGCGGCCCCGCCGAGCTGCAAGGGCTGCTGGCCGCCTTGCAAGGGCGCTTCGTACCGGCCGGTCCCAGCGGCGCGCCCAGCCGTGGGCGGCTGGACGTGCTGCCGACCGGGCGCAACTTCTATACCGTCGACGTGCGCAACCTGCCGACCACCACCGCCTGGCGCATCGGTTTCGCCTCGGCCAACCTGATTCTCGAACGCCATCTGCAGGAGCATGGCGATCACCTGCGTCAGTTGGGCCTGTCGGTGTGGGGCACGGCGACCATGCGCACCGGCGGCGACGATATCGCCCAGGCCATGGCGCTGCTCGGCGTGCGTCCGGTGTGGGCCAGCGGCAGCCAGCGGGTCGATGACTTCGAGATCCTGCCCCTGAGCCTGCTCGACCGGCCACGGGTGGATGTGACCTTGCGGGTGTCGGGGTTCTTCCGCGACGCCTTCGGCAACCTGATCAAATTGTTCGACGCCGCCGTGCAAGCGGTGGCGGCACTGGACGAACCCGACGACCTCAACCCACTGGCAGCACGAGTGCGCAGCGAGCGGGCAGAACTCGAGCAGCAGGGCATGAGCGGCGAGCAGGCCGCACGCCAGGCCGGCTGGCGGATTTTTGGCGCCAAACCGGGCGCCTATGGCGCCGGCGTGCAGAACGCCATCGACGGGCGCCTGTGGCACGACCGCCAGGACCTGGCCGAGGTCTACCTCAACCACGGCGGTTATGCCTACGGTACGGCCGACCAGGGTACCCCGGCACGGGCCGACTTCGCCCGGCGCCTGGGTCAGGTGCAGGCGGTGATCCAGAACCAGGACAACCACGAGCACGATCTGCTCGATTCCAACGACTATTACCAATTCCAGGGCGGCATGCTGGCCGCGGTGGAGAGCCTGGGCGGCCAGGCCGTCGCCAGCTACCACGGCGACCACAGTCAGCCGGACCGTCCGCGTATCCGCACCTTGAAGGAAGAGCTCAACCGGGTGATCCGTGCCCGCGCGCTCAATCCCAAATGGATCGACGGGGTCAAGCGCCATGGCTATAAAGGTGCCTTCGAACTGGCGGCCACCGTCGACAACCTGTTCGCCTTCGATGCCACCACGCACCTGATCGACGATCACCATTACCAGTCGCTGGCCGACGCCTATGTGCTCGACGGCCCGACCCGCGACTTTATCCGCCAGCACAACCCCGAGGCCCTGCGCGATATCACCGAGCGCCTGCTCGAAGCCCAGCAGCGCGGCCTCTGGGAGCAGCCGGGCAGCTACCGCCAGGCCCTGGAAGAACACCTGCTGGACGGCGAGGAAGAGACTTGAGATGACTGAACCTGCACATTTTCCCCTGTCTGCCGTGGTCGGTGCCGATGAGCTGAAGCTGGCCCTGTGCCTGACAGCCATCGATCCGAAGATCGGCGGCGTGTTGATCGAAGGCCCGCGCGGGATGGCCAAGAGCACCCTGGCCCGGGGCCTGGCCGACCTGTTGGGCGACGGGCCGTTCGTGACCTTGCCACTGGGCGCCAGCGAGGAACGCCTGGTCGGCACCCTGGACCTGGATGCCGCGCTGGGGCAGGGCAAGGCGCAGTTTTCGCCGGGGGTGCTGGCCAAGGCCGACGGCGGCGTGCTGTATGTCGATGAAGTCAACCTGTTGGCCGATCACCTGGTCGACCTGCTACTGGATGTAGCCGCCAGTGGTACCAACCGGGTCGAACGTGACGGTATCTCTCATCGTCACAGTGCGCGTTTCGTGCTGATCGGCACCATGAACCCGGAAGAGGGCGAACTGCGTCCGCAGTTGCTCGATCGCTTCGGCCTCAACGTCGCCCTGCACGGGCAACCGGCCCCCGAGGCGCGCGGGCAGATCATTCGCCGGCGTCTGGATTTCGACACTGATCCGCAAGCCTTCTGCGCCCAGTGGGCAGAGGCTCAGGCACAACTGCGCGAGCGCTGCCAGCGCGCCCGCGAGCAACTGGCGCAGATTGCGCTGGACGATCAGGCCCTGGCGCAGATCACCGAGCGTTGTTTCGCTGCCGGGGTCGACGGCCTGCGCGCCGACCTGGTCTGGCTGCGCGCCGCCCGGGCCCATGCCGCCTGGCGCAGTGCCGGGCAGATCGAGGCGCAGGATATCGACGCGGTGGCCGAGTTCGCCCTGCGCCACCGTCGCAATGAACAGGCCCCGCAGCCGCCTTCCTGCGCCCAGGCGCAAGGCAGTCAGGCGTCGCCGGGGCAGCAGGCGCAGGGCACCTGGGGCGAAATGCCGCCCCAGGCCACGCCCACAGGTGTGCGGCGCGAGGTGCCGAACTGGGCAAAAAAGCCCTGAGCATCCGTCGGTCGAGCGCGGCGGATGCCAGGCCCCGGCCCGGTAGCTTGAATACAGGCGCCCGCGGCCGCTCCCGCGAAGCGCTGCAAGGCGCGGTCGCCTGGCCGGCCACCTTGCTCAAGGGCCGGCCGCGTCAGCGTCGCGACTTGTGCTGGCAACAGCGCACGGCCAGCGCCCATGAACTGTGGCTGGTGATCGTCGATGCCTCGGCCTCGACCCGGCGTCACCAGGCCTTGAGCCAGGCCAAGGGCTTGCTCGCCGGTTTCTTCGACCAGGCCTACCGGCAGCGGGCACGCCTGGCCTTGCTGACCGCCAGCGGTAACGCCCCGCAGTGGCAGCGTCATGGTCTCAAGGCCTCGGCCGCCCTGCAGCCCTGGCTCGACAGCCTGGGTGCCGGTGGCGGAACCCCGTTGCTGGCCGCCCTGGAGCAGGCCCGTGACTGGCTGCAGGCGCGGCAACGGCGTTATCCGCAGGAACAACAACGGTGCCTGGTGCTGACCGACGGCAGGCTCAAGGCCTGGCCGGTGTTGCAGCCAATGCCTTGCCCGAGCCTGGTGGTGGATATCGAGCGTTCGCCCGTACGTCTGGGACGCGCGCAGTTATTGGCGCAGCAGTTGGAAGCCGACTACCGGTCGATTGAAAGTTTTAAACGGATTGAATAACAAGGGCACGTACCGAACAGTACGTGAGGGTGTTGCGGTGTAATGTCGCAGTGTCGGATTCGGGCAACTAGCAAGTTGCCCGGCGCGCACCCTGGAGATACGCGCCGCTTATCAACTCAAGTGTCGATGCAACTTACTTGGGCATCGACCAGTCTTGCAGCTTGCAGCCTTTTTGTTTCAGTTCGGCGCGCATTTCTTCGATCAGGCCAGCCAGGCGTGCAGGGTCCGAATAGATGCTGCTGGAGACCTGCTTGGCACCCAGGCGGGTGCTGGTCCGGTCAATCACGGCCAGGCTCAGTACACCGGTGCCATTGGGCGAGTCCCAGGCAACACAGTGATAGGGTTCGAAAGCGTGGTCGGCAATCAGCAGTGCTTCGTTGACACGCAGCGGAGCATTCATGGGTTCGGTCTCTCTGTGGGCCCAAACATCTATATAACCGCAAGCGTTTGCGGTGAGTTACTTGTACTGATGCACGCAATGCCGGGTCGAGTCACACGCCCATCGAAAATAATTGATCGGCTGTAAAAAAAACCGTGTTAGGCGCGCCGCCTCAGACGTTGAAAGTTCAGGAAAATTCCCTGGATCGAGCACGCTTTCTATGCTTTGCAGACAGACGGTAGTGGGCGATTGACGCATCGTTGCTACTGTTACAAACGGGCCTGCCAACTTGCTGTTTCTACTTAAAATTCCAACAATTGGCGCCAAGGAAAGGTCATGCTTGAACCTGCATCCAACCGCAGCCTGCTGATCGTCGACCCTTGCGATGATTGCCACAGATTATTGCCAGGCCTGCGCAGTGTCGGCTGGGATGTTCGCAGTTGTACGCTTTCGTCAGCGCTTGAGTATCCTTGCGATGTCGGCCTGCTGCGCCTGCAGGCTTCACACCTGCGTCATCCCGATGCAGTCAAGGACCTGATCAGCCGTAGCAACACCGAATGGATTGCAGTGCTCAGCCCCGATGAATTGCGCATGCAGAACGTCGGTGATTTTGTTTGCGAATGGTTTTTCGACTTTCATACCTTGCCGTTCGACGTGTCCCGGGTGCAGGTCACCATTGGCCGGGCCTTCGGCATGGCGCGCCTGCGTGGCAAGGGCAATGTCCATGTGGAAGAGCTCGAGCATGAGCTGCTGGGCGACAGCCGGCCGATTCGCGAGCTGCGCAAGCTGCTCAGCAAGCTGGCGCCCACCGAGTCACCGGTGCTGATTCGTGGCGAGAGCGGTACCGGCAAGGAACTGGTGGCGCGCACCCTGCATCGTCAGTCGCAGCGCCACGACAAACCCTTTGTGCCGATCAACTGCGGCGCGATCCCGGAACACCTGATCCAGTCCGAACTGTTCGGCCATGAGAAGGGCGCGTTCACCGGCGCCCACCAGCGCAAGGTCGGTCGCATCGAGGCAGCCAATGGCGGCACGCTGTTTCTCGACGAAATCGGTGACTTGCCCCTGGAACTGCAAGCCAACCTGCTGCGTTTCCTGCAGGAAAAACACATCGAGCGGGTCGGTGGCAGCCAGCCGATCAACGTCGATGTGCGGGTACTGGCGGCCACCCACGTTGACCTGGAAAAGGCCATCGCCTGCGGCCGCTTTCGTGAAGACCTCTATTACCGGCTCAATGTCCTGCAAGTGGTCACCGCGCCCTTGCGCGACCGGCATGGCGACCTGTCGATGCTGGCCAACCACTTTGCCCATTTCTATAGCCTGGAAACCGGGCGACGCCCGCGCAGTTTCAGTGAGGACGCCCTGGTGGCGATGGGCAAGCACGACTGGCCGGGCAATGTGCGCGAACTGGCCAACCGTGTGAGGCGTGGCCTGGTACTGGCCGAAGGTCGGCAGATCGAGGCCCAGGACCTGGGCCTGGTCAGCCAGCATGCCTTCGCACCGAGCATGGGTACCCTCGAAGACTACAAGCACCGGGCCGAGCGCCAGGCCTTGTGCGATGTGCTCAACCGGCACAGCGACAACTTGAGCATTGCCGCCAAGGTGCTGGGGATTTCCCGGCCTACGTTCTACCGGTTGCTGCGCAAGCATCAGATTCGCTGAAAGGAAAAGCCCGCTGAAGCGGGCTTTTTCATGGGTGACGGGATCAGAAGTAGTACGGGAATTTCAGGCTGAAGGAGAAGTCTGGCGAGTCTTCGGTCAGGCCAATGGCGAGGTTGGGGACGATGGTCAGGTTGTCGGTGGCGGCAAGGGTCATACCGATGTTGAAGTTCGCCGAGTTGTAGTCGCTGTTGGACACCGACTGCCAGTCGCTGCCTTCGGGCTTGATCTTGGTTTTGCGGGCAAACTGGTCGGTGAACGAAAACGACATACTCATCTTCTCGTTCAAGGCGAATGCAATACCGGCACCGACCTGCCAGGAGTCACCAAGTTTCACGTCACCCGGGACCTTGGTGTTGACCGTCGGGCTGATGTCGCCGAACGAATCCTCCATGTTGTAGGTGTAGGACAGGCTGCCGAAGAGCACGGCCGGGTCGAAGGTCTTGACCAGCGAGATACCCGGCGTGATCGCCCAGACACCGTTGCCGGTCGGGAGGTCTTCAGGGACAGACAAGTTGTCGTTGTTGGGATCGTTGACCAGTTTGATGCCATAGGGATCATCACCGGTCGGTGCCTTGACGCGCAGGGTGAAGACCGCGTCGGGCAGGTTCTCCGATTCATCGAGGAATTTATAGGCAACGCCGAAGTTGATATCGCCGATGGTGGGGTCGCGGGTGACGCTTGCGTCGGAGGTGGTCGGACCGGCACCACCGGCGCCGCCGGAAGAGTAGGTCGATTCGCGGTAGACCACCGGCACGTTTATGTCGAACTGCCAGCGTTGCGCCAGGTTGTAGCGGGCGGTCAGGTCCAGGGTCCAGTTGTCGGCCTTGATACGGTCCAGGTTGATGTTGCCGAGGAAAATCGAGTCCAGCGCCAGGAAGCCGTTGAGCACCAGGGCACGGGTATCGTAGTGGGTGTAGGTCAGGCCGGTTTCGACGCTGAACTTGCCGCCACCAAAGAAGCCGCTGGCTTCGTCATACAGGTTGGAAACGCTTTGCGCGGGTTCCGAGTCTTCCTTGAGCGACTGGCCGTATGAACTGCCTGTGGTTCCCGGTGCACCGGCGGCCACCGTCTGAGCCCCCTTGACCGTTTCGGCGGGAGACTTGGTCAGACGTTTGGGAGGCGGTGCCACCGGTGTTTCTTCGACCTGGCGAACGCGCTGCTCGAGAACCATCAGCGCCTTCTGCTGTACTTCGTAACGCTGCTTCAACTCCATGAGTTCTTGTTTTAGTGCTTCGACCTGAGGGTCCGGTGCCGCGTAGAGCAATGTGGCCGGGGTCAGGCTACTCAAACAGACGATAGCTCTGAGCGTTGACGATGGGTGCATGGGTTAGCCGTCCCTTCTAACTGCATTTGATGAGACTGAGCGTAGATCAGAATCCGAGAGTGCGAAGACCTTTGAGCTGGTCCAGGTTCCCGTTCACCGATCCTGCGCTAGGCACGTTGTCACGCAGTACGACATTGAGGGAGGTGAGGTTGTTGACCCGGTTGCCGCCGCCGAGCAAGGTCGTGTTCTGCATCAGCCCGCCCTGGGCCAGGCGTTGCACGCTGCTGCCCTGGTTGTTGTTGGCGACGATGTTCAGTTGCACACCGCTGCCGCTGGAGGAAACGCTTAGCGAGCCCGCGCCATTGGCACCGACCAGCGTCGTGCCGGCGGCCAGCGCTTCGCCCCGTGGTTGCGCTGCGGGGGCCTGGTTGGCCTTGGTAACGTTGATGTCGACGTTGTTGTAGGCGGTGTTGTAGTCGCCGGCAGCCCGCACGACCTGGGTGACGCCTTCGGTGTTGTTCAGGCCGCTGCCGCCGGTGACGCTACCGGTACCGCTGGCGGTGTTTTGCGAACGGGCCGAGCCCGGGCTGTTTTCGTCGATCATCGACACATAGAACTGGGGCTTGATGGTCGATTGCTGGATCTGCATCGAGGACGTTGCCCCGATCACTTCACCCTGGGCATTTTGCCAGGTGCTGGTCATGACAATGCCGAAACTGACGATTCGTCCTGGCATGACGTAGCGACCCCGCAGGTTCGCCAGTTCCTGATCCTTCAGTTCGATGGGTTTGAGTGTCTGAGCCTGGGTCGGGAGGCTGGCCGCCAGGCAAACCATGGCCAGCCAGAGTGGAGTCTTCATTGGATGCTCCCGGAGCGTCATGCTCCCTTGTCATTAGAAGAAGTCGCTTTGGATGAATCCGAAGTCCATCAACTCTGCGTCTTGCACCGGGCTGAAGGCGTTGACGCGGTTCTTGGCGGTCAGCGGCAGCGGCGGGCTGAGCAAGGCATTGGTCTTGTCATAGCCCTTGCCGATGACGGCGAAGATGATGCCGTTCCAGCCTTTGATAAAGTCGTCGAGCTTGTAGCGTTTATGGCCGAGCACCGGATCGCCGATGTACACCCAGCCTTTGTCGACGCGTTGCATGACCACGAAATGCTTGTAGCCACGCACGTCCATCAGCACCACCACCGGAATGCGAACGTTGTGCAAGGCATCGGGTTGTACCCGGTAACCCCGGGCACGCATGCCGAGACTTTCTACATAACGTTTCATGTCGAGCATGGAGAAGCCCTGGACCCGGACCAGATCCTGGTCGGAGTGGGCCAGCATGCCTTCGATAATCTGTTCTTCATTCACGTCCAGCCAATAGGCCTGGCGCAAGATGGTCGCCAGGGCAGCTGCGCCGCAACTGAAGTCGGTTTTCTGTTGCACCAGGTCGGCGAATTTGCGCTCGCGTACACTCTGGATGGGCTTGAACACCACCGCACCACCCGGCAAGACGGAAAGCGGCATTTGGGCCGCTTCGCTGATGCTGGCTACGCAGAGCAAAAACGCCAAGGCGATAATACGCATGAGTGGACGCCTTCTGGTTCGGGTTGAAAAAAGGCCCCCCGAAGGGGGCCTCCAGACCACAGTCATTACATCGAGGTGTTGGAAATGGCCAGCGAGTTGCTTTGTTGGTTGCCCACACCAGCAGCCACGTTGACGCCCAGGTTGCCGCTGCCGCCATTCACCGAGCCACTCAGGGTTGCGGTGTTGGTTACAGGGTTAGCCCAGCCAGTTGGAGTCAGCACTTGGTACGAGAAGGTGTTGCTCAGGTCGTACGAGCTGCTCTCGCTGTAGCTTTTTGCTTTTTCCCACTCGGATTCGGACGACTTGTTACCCGATTTCTCGAAAGAGGACTCGAACTCTTTCTCGAAAGAAGAGTTGCGTTCTTTAGCGAACTCGGAGCTGTGCGATTTCTCCCACGATTTCTCGACGTCCACGTTCAGCGATGCATTCAGCTCGGCTTCCACGGAATTGGTGCGCTCGCCATTGTTGCGACGGCCATAATCCCAGGAAACGGTTCTGGAGGCTTCGAGGCTGGCTTCCAGTGTAGCGTCCAGCGTGAAGCTCTTCGAACCGCTTGCTTCATGGCTGTTGGAGCCGCTTGCATCATAGTGGGTAGAGCCACTTGCGCTGTGGCTCTTCGAGCCGGCCACTTCGAAGCTCGAAGACCTGCTCTGGCTGCCGCTGGCTTCGAACTCTTTCTCCCGAGAAGAGCTGCCGCTGGCGGTTTTGGTGAAGGTCAGAGTATCTACGCGATAGGTCCGGTCAGCTTCGTTGATTACCGTCAGGCCTGGGCCGTTTTGATCGGCGGAGGCGGTAGCGCTTGCATTACCCAGCGGCGCATTGGTGTTGGCAATGGCCATGGTGTTTTTCTGTTGGTTCAGGTCGCCGCCGGCAATGTTGATACCCATATTGCCGCTGCCGTTTTCACCCGATCCGCTCATCACAGCAGAGTTGGTGGCGCCGTGGTTGTACACCTTGTTGTTGTTGCTGTACTGCCTGACCTGTGCTGTGGCATCGGCATCGCCGAATACGAAGGTGTTGTCGATTTCCGATACCGAGCCGGCGTTGGCGATGGCGGCGGCGTTGTCTTGTTGGTTGCCGTTACCGGCAGCCACGTTGACGCCGACGTTGCCGCTGGTGCCGCTGGCCGAGCTGGACATCTCGGCTTCGTTCACCGTGCCTTCGTTTTTGATGAAGTTATTAGTGCTGCGCTGCTTGTCGTACGCAGCGGCATCTGCGTAGACACTGATTTTGGTTGGTGGTTTTTGGTGGTGGTTGTGATGATGACCACGCCGATCGTTTTGCCCAGCTTGTACAGCAACAGCCATGACCGCAGCAATTGCGAAAACCAGAGGCTTGAGTGCCATCGAGGGTTTCATGGTGATTCTCCGTACTTTATTTTAGGTTAAGTGTTGTTCTTACCTGTTTGGGTCAATCCACGACCCGTACGCTCAGGGTGTTGGCCATTCGGTTTCCCACCCCGGCGCTCTGATTCAACTGAATCACCCCACGGCTACCGGTGAAGGCCTGGTCACTGGTAGTGACCTGGCGATGGCCGGGTGCGGAATCAGTTGGATCGGAGCCGTTGATCAGCGCCACGTTCTGTTGCATGAGGACGCTGTCGTCGATACTTTGCGGCTGGGCACTGACGCTGATACGCAGTGCGTTGGCTTGCTGGTTGCTGGCGCCGGAGCTCTGGTTGACACCCAGTGCGCCGCTGCCGTTGGTGAAGGCGTCGCCCTGGATGCTGGACCGGGCATCGATCGCTGGGTCGACCTGGGTGCGCAGCCGCTGGCGCACCTGTGTGGTTGCACTGGCTTCATGGCCGATGGCGAACGCCCGCACGTTTGCCTGTTGCTGTAGATCGCCGGCAGCCTGGTTGACCGTGAGGTTGCCCTGGTACTGCTTGCCGGAATTGTCGATGGTGGCGTTGTTGATCACTGGGGATTGGGCGAAGGCCGGTGCACTGCAAAACGTGGCCAGAATCAGCAGTGTGTGCCTCATCTCACTTGCCTCCGGTCAGGATCTGCAGGGGCGCCAGGCCTTTCTGCACGCTTGAGTTGACCATGTTGGAGATGCCGTTGCCTGAGCCTGTGGAGCGTCCACCGGCGAGGTTGGGCAGTTGGGTCTGGTTGTTGATATTGCCGCCCAGGTTGTTGGTCTGTTGTGTGACCAGGGAGGAAATACCTGAACCGCTGCTGATGCCGGCAAAGTCACCGTCGCTCAACTCGTTTGTTTGTTTGAGGATGTGCGCGGACGGGTTGGTGTTGACGGTGGTAGGGTAGGGATCGGGCATCAGGGGCTTGACCACTGCATTGCGCGGCTGCACGTCACGGGTAATGACGACGATTCCATTCTCGGCCTGGACGGGCAAAATGAAGCTTGATCCCAGTGCACATCCAACCAGCAGGAGGCGATAAATGCCTTTATCTGATTTCCTCACGGCGGCAATTCCTTATTCAGAGCGCTGGCCTTGTTCAGCGTTGCAAGGAAGAGAGCAGAAGGTGTGCCGGTTTTTGTTTGCCATGTAAAAACAACGGCTTGTCTTTATCTGAAAGAATTGTCAAAAAAATGTTGTAACGCTGTTGAGACACAGGCAGTGAACGCGCCTCGACCCTGCCGCCGCCATTGCTCATCAACGGGCTCGCAAGACGACTGTCTCAGGTAATTTACACTTTTCCAAGAACATGCTCGGGCCGCTCTAGATAGCGGCTTTGAGCAGTGGCTAGTGTTTCAGGAATGGACATGTTGCAGCGGTGAGGCGGTACTCAGGCCCCTAGCAAACGGGTGACCGCTGCAAAGGCTGCGCCCTTGCGCTGCGCCCAGTCGCCGTGCAGCACCTGATAAGGCTGCTGGTGCAGCGCCAGCCAGTCATGGGTGGCCTGGAAAAACGCCTGGCGCTCGCTCAGTGCCGGCTGGCAGCGTTGTCCATCGTCGTGCCAGGCGACCGACTCGGGGCTGAGCAACAAGTGCAGGTCGTAATGGCGCGTCAATAAAGCTTCTTCGAGCCACGCTGGGCAATCGCCGAACAAGGTGCGACTCCAGAGGATATTGCTCAACAGATGCGTATCGAGAATCAACAGTGTCGGTTGTTTGGCGCGCGCGGCATCTTCCCAGGCCAACTGGCCCAAGGCTATTGCCGGAATGTCAGCGTAGCAGGTCTCGCGGGCTTCGCTGTCGATAAAGTGCCGTACGTACTCTTCGACCACTATGCCGCCATAATTGGCACGAATCTCTTCAGCCAGCCAGCTCTTGCCGCTGGACTCAGGGCCGGTCAGGACCAGGACTTTCATGCGCAAACCTTCGCCGGATCACGCCGCCATTCACGCCAGCCTTGCACGGCGATCAAGGTGAACAGGGCGTAGAGTGCGGCAGTCAGGTACAGCGCCTTATAAAGGAACAAACCGACGAAGATCACATCCAGCACGATCCACAATGGCCAGCACTGCACGCGCTTTTGTGCCATCCACAGCTGCGCCACCAGGCTGAAGGCGGTCAGCGCCGCGTCCAGCCAGGGTTGTGCGGCATCGGTCCAGGTGGCCATTGCCGCGCCCAGGGCAAGGCTGCCCAGCAGGCCCAGACCCAGGTGGAAGATCATTGGCTGGGGCTCAAGGCTACTGACCTGGCGGACCTGGCGCTTGTTGTCGGGGCGGGTCCACTGCCACCAGCCGTAGAGCTGGAGCACGGCATAGACCAGTTGCAGGAGCATGTCCGAGTACAGGCGCACGTCAAAAAAGATCCAGCTGTAGAGCAACACCATGACCAGGCCGATGGGCCAGCACAGAGGGTTCTGCCGGGTGGTGAGCCACACGGCGATGACGCCGAGCACGGCGGCGAACAATTCGAGGCCGGACATCGGCGTTCCTTGGCAGGTTCGAAGGGAAGGGCGGGGATTGTACCTTTATCACCCGCGATGTAGCAGCCACCCCCTTTATTCTGACCCACCGGGTCGTCTGGATGGCGACTGCCTGTAGGCGCGGGCTTGCCCCGCGATGCGTCGCGGCGTTCATCGCGGGGCAAGTCGAATCGTCGCACCGCCGCTCCCACCGATCGCGGCAGCGGCTACACCATCAGGCAATCAAGACAGATCTCATTGTGGGAGCTGGCGAAGCCTGCGACGGGCTGCAGAGCAGCCCCGCTGCAACGCAGGCGTCACACGCGAAACTGTCCGAGCAGGCTGTCGAGTTGCTCGCGCAAGCGGTTCAACGCCACCCCGGCGTGACTGGACTGCTGCGCCGCTATGGCGGTCTGGCGCGACAGGTCGGCGGTGTCGGTGACGTTGCGGTTGATTTCCTCGACCACGTGGGACTGTTGCAGCGTGGCACTGGCAATCGAGGCGTTCAGGGCGGTGAGGTTGTTCAGGGCCTGGCTGATGGCGTCCAGGCTGATGCCGGCCTGGTTGGCCTGCTCGATGGTCTGGCGCGACGCCTCGCTGCTGGCGTCGATGGCCTTGACCGCTGCCTCGGACTGTCCCTGCAGGTGCTCGATCATGGTCTGGATCTCGGCCGTCGATTGCTGGGTGCGCTGGGCCAGCAGGCGCACTTCATCGGCGACCACGGCAAAGCCACGGCCTTGCTCGCCGGCTCGGGCCGCCTCGATGGCGGCATTGAGGGCCAGCAGGTTGGTCTGCTCGGCAATCGAGCGGATCACTTCAAGGACGCTGCCGATCTTCGTGCTCTGGTTGGCCAGCGCCTGGATCACCTGCACGGCTTCATCGATGGTGCCCGACAGCTGGTCGATCTGCTGCAAGCTGCCATGAATGCTGCTCTGCCCCTGTTGGGCGCGGTGCTGGGCATCGCGCATTTCGCTGGAGGCCTGCTCGGCATTCCTGGCGACGTCCTGCACAGCGTAGGTGACTTCATTGATGGCGGTAGCCACTTGCTCCATTTGCTGCGATTGCTGCTCGCTGCGATGCTGGGCCTGGTTGGCGTTGCTGCCGACATCGACGGCCGACTGCCCCAGGGCATGGGCCGCGCCCTGCAATTGGCCGATCACACCCTGCAACTTTCCGGCAAAACGGTTGAAATGCTGACCCAGGAGGGTCACCTCATCGCAGCCATGGGTGTCCAGGCGCCGGGTCAGGTCGCTTTCGCCACTGGCGATCATGGCCATGGCGTCCACCGCCTCCTGCAAGGGACGGGCGATGCTGCGGGCGATGAGCATCACCAGCAGGGCCATGACCAGGGCGATGCCCAGGCCCAGCAACGAGGCGTCGCGTAGCTGGCGCATGAACTCGGCCTGCATGTCGTCGATGTAGACGCCTGAGCCTATGACCCAGCCCCAGGGCTTGAACAGCTGGATGTAGGAGGTCTTTGCCACCGGCTCGCTGGCCCCGGGCTTGGGCCAGCGGTAGTCGATGCTGCCGGCACCCTGGGCCCTGGCCAGCCTGGCCATCTCGCTGAACAGGGCGAATCCGTCGGGGTCGCGGATGCCGGAGAGATCCTGGCCATCGAGCTTGGGGTTGGTGGGGTGCATGATCATCTTCGGCCCCAGGTCGTTGATCCAGAAGTAGTCGTTCTGGTCATAGCGCAAACCGCGCACGGCACTGAGGGCCTGTTGCTGGGCCGCTTCGCGGCTGAGGGTGCCGGCCGCTTCCAGGCCCTGGTAGTAGGCCAGTACGCCGGCCGCGGTTTCCACCACGTGGCGGGTTTTCTCGGCCTTGGCCTGGTACAGGTCGCCGTGGATCTGCCGGAGCATCAGCAGGCCCAGGGTCAGCAGCATCACCACCGCCACGACCAGGATCAGCCACAAGCGGCGGCTGATGGACATTGTGCGAAGCATCTTCATGGATCGGTCACCGAGGTTTTTTTATTGTTGTGTGCATCCCAGCATGCTTTTGTTCCTCCACCCACTCGACCAAGGGCTAAGTGCCTGATGCGCCAAGCTGTGTTGCGCCAACCAGCAGCGTTTGAACGAGAGGTCTGATAGGATTTCGGCCCCTTCGGGATAAACCTGAAGGGTGTTTGATCTTTTCTGGGGGAATAATGGATCTTTGGACTGGCCTGCAGGCCGTCATACTGGGAATTGTCGAAGGCTTGACCGAGTTCTTGCCAATATCGAGCACCGGTCACCAGATCGTCGTCGCGGACCTGATCAACTTCGGTGGTGAGCGGGCCATGGCCTTCAACATCATCATCCAGCTGGGCGCGATCCTCGCCGTGGTCTGGGAATTTCGCCGCAAGATTTTCGATGTGGTGCTGGGCTTGCCCAAGGAGCGCCAGGCGCAACGTTTCACCGTCAACCTGCTGATCGCCTTCACGCCGGCAGTGATCCTCGGGGTATTGTTCGCCGACCTGATCCACGAGTACCTGTTCAACCCCATCACCGTGGCCACCGCCCTGGTAATCGGCGGGGTGGTCATGCTCTGGGCCGAGCAACGCAAGCACCAGATCAAGGTCGAGCAGGTCGATGACATGCGCTGGACCGATGCCCTGAAGATCGGTTGCGCCCAGTGCCTGGCGATGATTCCGGGTACCTCGCGCTCCGGCTCGACCATCATCGGCGGCCTGCTGTTCGGCCTGTCGCGCAAGGCGGCCACCGAGTTCTCGTTCTTCCTGGCCATGCCGACCATGGTCGGCGCGGCGGTGTACTCGGGCTACAAGTACCGCGAGCTGTTCCAGCCTGGCGACTTCCCGGTTTTCGCCATCGGCTTCGTGGTCTCGTTCATCTTCGCCATGATCGCGGTGCGTGGCCTGCTGCGTTTTATCGCCAACCACAGCTATGCGATGTTCGCCTGGTACCGCATTGTCTTCGGTCTGATCATTCTGGCGACCTGGCAGTTCGGCCTGGTTGACTGGTCCGTGGCGCACGGTTGAGTCGATGAGCCGTTCACAATCGCGCGCCGCACCGGCAAACGGTGCGATCCAGCATCCGCGCAGCAAGCTGCTGGCCTTCATCTGCCTGTGCCTGCTGCCGCTGGGTGGGGCGCTGCAGATGCTGGTGAGCGGGCAGTCGTGGCTGCCGGCGGTGGCTTATCCGCTGGCCAGCCTGGTGAGCTTTGTCCTCTACTGGCGTGACAAGCAGCAGGCCCGCAACCAGGGCTGGCGCACCCCGGAGAAGGTCCTGCATGCCAGTGAGCTGTGCGGGGGCTGGCCGGGGGCCTTGCTGGCCCAGCAGCGTTTTCGCCACAAGACCCGCAAGCTGTCGTTTCAGTTGAGTTTCTGGGCCATTGTCGCCGTGCACCAGGTGTTCTGGGTCGATCATCTGTTGTTGGGTGGTTACTGGCTGGGCAGCGCCCTGGGGCCGCTGCTCAAATAAGCAGCCCCGGCTGCAGGCGCTTGGGCAGGCGCCTGACCACCAGCTGGTGGGAGCGCTGTAGCAACTCGCGCAGTTCTTCACCGCCCATGGGGTAGGGCGGCACCATGCTGATCCAGTGTGCCCGCGCCAGGTAAGGCGCCGGGCGCACGCCGGGTCGGTCGACATAGCCGAGGAACAACTCGCCGGCAACCTTGAACGACAGCCCGGCTCCGGCCAGGTCCAGCACCGCGAACATCTTGTTGCCGGCCACCGAGAACACCCGCACACCGCCCCATTTATAGTCTTCCCGCGCACCCGGCAAGCTCAGGCAATAGGCTGCCACCTGCGCCTCGGTCATTTTCCGCTCAGACATAACGTTCCCCGCATTCGGCAAAGGATTCCACCAGATGGTCGATCCACACCCGTACCGCCGGCAGCAGGCCTCGCCGGTGAGGGTAGACCGCCTGCAGGAAGCCCCCGGGCAGCGACCAGTCTGGCAGCAGGCGCACCAGTTCGCCACGGGCCAGCTCCTCTTCGCAGTGCATCACCGGCAGGGCGGTGAAGCCCAGGCCGGCCACGGCGGCCGCCTTGCGCACGACAAAATCGTCAATCGCCAGGCGCGCTTCCAGGGCCAGTTCGTGAGCCCGGCCTTGGGCGTCGAGCAGGCGCAGGTGCACCAGGCGGTCGGCGTCCACCGCGCCCAGCACCGGCAGTTTCAGCAGATCGTCCGGATGCACGGGGGCATGGGTGGCGGCAAAGGCAGGCGCCGCCACCAGGTGCATCTGCGCCTGGCGAAGGCGGCGGGTGACCAGGGCCGGGTCTTCGTCGCCCAGGTCGCGCACGCGCAGGGCCACGTCAACGCCTTCGGTGATCAGGTCGACCCGGCGGTTGAGCAGGATCATGTCCAACTGCACCTGGGGGTACAGTTCGAGAAAGCGGCTGATGACCTGGGGCAGCAAGCTGTGGGCCAGTCCCACCGGGCAGGACACGCGCAGGCGTCCGCGGGGTTCGCTGGTCATGGTGGCCACGGCCTCGTCAGCCATTTCCGCTTCCAGCAGCATGGCCTGGCAATGGCGCAGGTAGCGCTCGCCCACGGCGGTCAGCTTCAGTTGCCGGGTGGTGCGTTGCAGCAGGCGCGTGCCCAGGCGCTCCTCCAGCTCGGCGATGCGCCGCGACAGGCGCGACTTGGGGATGCCCAGCAAGCGCCCGGCAGCGGCAAAGCCGCCGGCTTCCACCACCCGGGCGAAGTAGAAGAGGTCGTTGAGGTCTTGCATGCGCGTCACCATTGTCCTGCTGATGGGACAAAGTAACGCATTTTTGCAGGCTTATCAGCTATTCATCAGCCACGTAGGATTGTCTCCATCGTGATCGCCCAGACGCGATCTTCACTACAGGAGATTCCCATGAAACTGTTGCATATCGATTCGAGCATCCTGGGCGACAATTCCGCCTCCCGTCAGCTGAGCCGCAGCGTGGTCGATGCCTGGAAGGCCGCCGACCCGTCCGTTGAGGTGGTTTACCGTGACCTGGCCGCCGACGCCATCAGCCACTTCTCCGCCGCTACCCTGATGGCTGCCGGCACGCCGCAAGACATGCGCGATGCCGCGCAGCAGCATGAAGTTCAACTGAGCAGCGAAACCCTGCAGGAGTTCCTGGACGCCGACGCCGTGGTGATCGCCGCGCCGATGTACAACTTCACCATCCCGACCCAGCTCAAGGCCTGGATCGACCGCGTCGCCGTGGCCGGCAAGACCTTCCGCTACACCGAAGCCGGCCCTGAAGGCCTGTGCGGCGACAAGAAGGTGGTCCTGGTGTCCACCGCCGGTGGCCTGCACGCCGGCCAGCCGACCGGTGTCGGCCATGAGGAGTTCCTCAAGGTGTTCCTGGGCTTTATCGGTATCACCGACCTTGAAATTGTTCGTGCCCACGGCCTGGCCTACGGTGACGAACACCGCGCCAACGCCATGAGCGCCGCCCAGCAGCAGATCAGCAACGAGCTGTTTGCCGCCGCCTGATCCGCACTCAGGTAAACACACAACCGACAGCGGGCCAGGCCTGCTGTCGGTTTTTTCATTGAGCTTTCATTTACGCCGCATCCACCGGTCCTATGCTGGAGCAAAGCAGAAGGCCCCTGCCCAGGGTGGAGTGAAATCAAATGCGGATCCTCGCGGCGCTCGGCCTGCTGTGCCTGCTTGGACTGTCCCTGCCAGGGCAGGCCGAACCTGCGCAGCACTGGAGCGTCGGTCTGCATCGCCTGGTGTTCGCCGACCCGCTGGATGCCCGACCGGTGCAGGCGCTGGCCTTCTATCCTTCCACGGGGCCCGAGCGCAGCAGTCGTATTGACGGTTATCGGGTCGACGCCCACGAAGGCGCCCCCATTGCCCTTGGCCGCTACCCGTTGTTGATGCTGTCCCATGGCAACACTGGTACGCCGCTGGCGCTGCATGACCTGGCCACCGCCCTGGCCCGGCGCGGCTTCGTGGTGGTGGCCGTGACCCACCCGGGTGACAACGCCCACGATCACAGCCGCCTGGGCGCCTTGAGCAATCTCTATGGCCGGCCGCTGCAGATCAGCGCTGCCATTACCGCCAGCAGCAAGGATCCGCTGCTGGCGCCTTATGTCCGGGATGACAAGGTTGGTGTGATCGGCTACTCGGCCGGCGGCGAGACGGCCTTGATCCTGTCCGGCGCCCAGCCCGATCTGCAACGTTTGCAGCGCTACTGCCAGGAGCGGCCGCAGGACGCCGACGCCTGCAAGACCAACGGTGTGCTGGTCGCCGACCGCGCCGACCTGAGCGCCCACGCCGACCCACGGGTGCATGCCGTGCTGTTGATGGCGCCGTTGAGCCTGATGTTCGGCCGCCAGGCGCTGTCCCAGGTCAGGGTGCCGGCATTGATCTACAGCGGTGACAAGGATCAGTTGCTGGCCGTGGACAAGAATGCCGGGGCCCTGGTCCGCAAGTTGCCGGTGACGCCCAACTACCGGCGACTGGCCGGCGCCGGGCATTTCGTCTTCATGGCGCCTTGCGATGACGAGCAGCGTGAGCACATGGCCGCGCTGTGCGATGACCCGGACGGGGTCGACCGCGAAGACATCCACCTGTCGCTGCAGGCCGAAGCCGCGCACTTTTTCGCCCGTACCCTGGGCCGACCCGAGCACATGGGCCCGGACACCGCCAATCAGTGAGCCCGGGCGCGGCGCGACAGTACCAGGGTCAGGCCGACGCCGGCCAGGGCCAGCAGGGCGGCCACGCAGAAGATCCAGGCGTAACCCAGGTGCAGGGCCACCGCACCCATTACCGGACCGGCGATGGCCAACGCCAGGTCGAAGAACACCGCATAGGCCCCAAGGCCCGCACCACGGCTGGACACCGGTACCTGCTTGATCGCCTCGACGCCCAGCGCCGGGTACACCAACGACAGACCAAAACCCGTCAGGCCTGCACCAATCAACGCCAGTACCGGGCTCGGTGCCAACCACAGCAGCGCCAGCCCGAGCGCTTCGGTGCTCATGCAGGCGATCGCCACCGGATAGCCACCGAAGCGGTTGACCGCATTGACGAACAGCAGCCGGGAAACAATGAAGCACACGCCGAATGCGCTCAGGCACCAGGCCGCGCCCGTCCAGCCTTGCTCCAGATAGTACAGGGTGACAAAGGTGGTCAGGGTGCCATAGCCAATCGACGCCAGGGTCAATCCGACGCCACAGGGGGCCACGCGACCGAAAGCCGACCAGAACGGCAAGCGCTCACCGCGTACCACCGCAATCGCGGGCTTGTTGCGGATCACCAGCAAGGCCAGCAGGGCCAGTGCGCTCAACACCAGGCCCAGGGTGGCGAAATTCACCTGGTCCACCAGCATCACTCCCAGCGGCGCGCCGATGGCAATGGCGCCATAGGAGGCGATGCCGTTCCAGGAAATCACCCGTGCCGTGTGTTCGGCGCCCACCGCACCAATGCCCCAGCTCAGGGTGGCGACACCGATCAGGCCCTGGGCGACCCCCAGCAGCACCCGTCCACCGAGCAGCGCCAGCAGACTCAGCAACGGCACATTGATCGTCAGCGCCGACGCGTAGGTCAGCACGCCGCTGCCGAAGATGCCAAGCAGGCCATAGACGATGGCCTGCTTGGCACCACGGCTGTCGGCCACGCGCCCGGCCAAAGGACGGCTGAGCAGGGTAGACAGGTATTGCAGACCGATGGTCAGGCCGGCAATGACCGCGCTAAAGCCCAACGTGTCATGCACATAGCCGGGCAGCACCGCAATCGGCAGGCCGATGCAGAGGAAGGCGATAAAGGTATAGAAAACGATCGAGAGGATCTGCAGGGTGATCGATCGGGTGTCGTCGGGGGCGGGTTGCAACGCGGACATGAGCTCGTTCGCTGGCGGGCGGTGGGAGAGGGCCCATGATCGCTGGCGGCGAGGCTAAAAGGAAGCAGGCTATCGAATTTTTCGGAGGTATCGTGGAGCAAGCCCGCTCCTACGGCGAACGGGCTTGTCGTGCGGTGCTTTAGACCACTACACCCTGGCTGCGCAGGTAGTCATCGTAGGTGCCGCTGAAGTCAGTGACACCGCTGGGGCTCAGCTCGATGATGCGGGTGGCCAGGGACGAGACGAACTCACGGTCGTGGCTGACGAAGATCAGCGTGCCCGGGTAGTTCTCCAGCGCCAGGTTCAGCGCCTCGATCGATTCCATGTCCAGGTGGTTGGTGGGTTCGTCCATCACCAGCACGTTGGGCTTTTGCAGGATCAGTTTGCCGAACAGCATGCGGCCTTGTTCACCACCGGAGATCACCTTGACCGACTTCAAGATCTCGTCGTTGGAGAACAGCATGCGCCCCAGGGTGCCGCGGATCATCTGCTCGCCCTGGGTCCACTGGCCCATCCAGTCGAACAGGCTCACGTCTTCTTCGAAGTCGTGGGCGTGGTCCTGGGCGTAGTAGCCCAGCTCGGCGCTTTCGGTCCACTTCACCGCACCGGCGTCCGGGGTCAGTTCACCGACCAGGGTGCGCAGCAGGGTGGTCTTGCCGATGCCGTTGGGGCCGATGATCGCCACGCGCTCGCCGGCTTCGACGGTGAAGCTGAAGTTCTTGAACAGGGTCTTGTCTTCGAAACCCTTGGACAGCTTCTCGATGGTCACGGCCTGACGGTGCAGCTTCTTGGTCTGGTCGAAACGAATGAACGGGCTGACCCGGCTCGACGGCTTGACTTCGGCCAGCTGGATCTTGTCGATCTGCTTGGCGCGCGAGGTGGCCTGCTTGGCTTTCGAGGCGTTGGCCGAGAAGCGGCTGACGAAGGTCTGCAGCTCGGCGATCTGGGCTTTCTTCTTGGCGTTGTCGGCCAGAAGTTGCTCGCGCGACTGGGTCGCGGCGGTCATGTACTCGTCATAGTTGCCCGGGAACAGGCGCAGCTCGCCGTAGTCCAGGTCGGCCATGTGGGTGCAGACGCTGTTGAGGAAGTGACGGTCGTGGGAAATGATGATCATGGTGCTGTTACGCGCCGTGAGAATGCTTTCCAGCCAGCGGATGGTGTTGATGTCCAGGTGGTTGGTCGGCTCGTCGAGCAGCAGCACTTCAGGATCGGAGAACAGCGCCTGGGCCAGCAGCACGCGCAGCTTCCAGCCGGGCGCGACTTCGGTCATCGGGCCGAAATGCTGTTCCAGGGGAATGCCCAGGCCCAGCAGCAGCTCGCCGGCGCGGGATTCGGCGGTGTAGCCGTCCATCTCGGCGAACTCGGTTTCCAGCTCGGCGACGGCCATGCCGTCTTCCTCGGTCATTTCCGGCAGCGAGTAGATACGGTCGCGCTCGGCCTTGACCCGCCACAGCTCCTCGTGGCCCATGATCACGGTGTCGATCACGGTGAATTCTTCATAGGCGAACTGGTCCTGGCGCAGCTTGCCCAGGCGCACGTTCGGCTCGAGCATGACCTGGCCTGCGGACGGCTCGAGGTCGTCGCCGAGGATTTTCATGAAGGTCGACTTGCCGCAGCCGTTGGCGCCGATCAGGCCGTAGCGGTTGCCATTGTTGAACTTGACCGAGACGTTCTCGAACAACGGCTTGGCGCCGAACTGCATGGTGATGTTAGCGGTGGAGATCAAAGGGCTTACCTATCAATAACTTATGTGACGCTTTCACAGCCTGAGACCAATTTGAGACCAATCTGGAGCTTTTCAAGCTCCTGCCAATCCGAGGTCGAGTTGATCCAACGTGCATAAGTCGATAAGAGCATCTGCACGCTATGCCCGAGCTGTTGGGCGATAAATGCGGGGTTGAGGCCAGACATTAAGCATATTGTCGCATAGGTGTGACGGCAGTTGTATGGCCGCCGGTAGCCGATGCCCAATTCCTTGAGGATTGGCCGCCATTGGTGGTGCAGATCGGACGTTTGCTGTACAAACTCGGCGTTTTTCGAAGGAGGGAAGATGTACGGCGTCTCGGTCACCTTCCCTTTACCCAGCTTGCGCCGCTCCGCGTACTGCCTGGCAAACTCCAACGCGTGCAGCGCACGTTCATTCAGCAGCACGAAACGATCCTTTCCTGTTTTGGTGCGTTCCACCACCTTTCCCAACGCAACGGTGCGCTTTACATGCGCCGTTCGCTTCTCAAGATCCACCGCGTCCCAACGAAGGGCTAGCGCCTCGGATAACCTCAAACCCGTGAAAAAGACGAACTCATAGAACGCGGCATAGATCGAGCTGGGCCAGTGCTTGCCTGCGTACATCCGCGCGATGATCACGTTTGCCTCTTCCAGGGTGAACGGCTCGATCTCCTTTTTACTGCGCTTGGGCAGCTGTACCGACTCTGCCGGGTTGCGCAGTATCAGTCCGTCACCCACGGCGGCCCTGAGGATGGTCGACAGCTTCACCAACGCATTGCGCTTGACCGAAGGTGAGGTCCATTTCGTCGTGCTGACGATCTGCCGAATCCGTGTCGTCGACAGCAGGTCAATCCGAACAAGCGCAAGGTGTGGCATCCAGTAGAGGTTGAGGGCGCTTTTGTATCCTTTGCGCGTGCCGTCGACGATCTCGCGACTATCCAGCCACAGCTGAGCGTACTCACCGAATACCGGCACCCCGCCTACGACGGTCGCGGAGTTCGGAAACAACTCCGCGTACTTTTCCTGGTCAAGCAGGCCGTACTTGATGAGGCTCGTTACCTGATCGCGAAGCTGGGATGCAGCTTTGAGGCCTTTCGGTGTCGCGGGGTAGGGAAGGGTTTCGCTGTGTCGAGTACCTTCCCACATGAACCGGAGGCGGAGCGATCCGTGGTTGATGTCGATGCCTTGGGGTAAATCCATTCGCTTTCCAGCCATTCGTCATACCTCTTTTTGCTGTAGATGATGCGTCCGCCATGCTTCATCCAGACGCCCTCGGGGATCGCCCCGCGCAGGCGACGGCCTTCCAGGGCGCGTTTCGTGTAGCCGAGCAGGTCGGCCATTCGCTGTTCGGTGACTTTGTCGACGTCACCGGTGCTTTCGGTTTCCATGGGATGGTCTCCATGCCGCGCATGGCGGCAGAGGTTGGGAAAATCAGAAAATTCGTACAGACACTAATTGCGGTGACTGAGACTATGTCTGCGCTCGCCGGTCAGTTGTCCTGGGTCATAGACCGACGTAAATCTGGCCGGGCAGCTCGCTTCTAGTTACATGCCTTAGTTTGTCGTTGATCACTAAGTAGATACTTTCGAGGGAGCTATCCAGCTTAAAGGCTCTTGCCTTTGGTGCCAAAACGATCGAGTTACCACCTGATTTTGTAGCTGGACAGAACGATGACGAGTGACTAGTTTCAATTCAACAAGTTGCTGAATCGAGCGAGCCTCATGCAAATCACAGAGATTTCGCGTTTAAGTCAAGATGCTTGGAGGGCTGTGGCCGCGCCGGTGATGCGGCTGATAGGTGTTTTCACAATGATGGTCTTGCTTTCAAATGGGACGGTTCTAGATTTCTTTAGGCCAGTGTCAATGGTAGTCCAGCATCTGGATGTAGATGCGGTTATTGGCTGGTTAGATAGGCTTGGTTTAACTGCTCTACTTCCAGTGATTGGCTTTGTCGTAATTTTTTCTAGCTTTCAGCTGTTGGATTGGGTGTTTATGTCGCTGAGCAAACTTATTCCATTTGAGGTTTTTGGGGAGGTGTTTCCAAGGTGGGTTGCTAATGATGACATAGTGTATGTATGGAAGCATTTTCCTAGGTCTAATATGGATCAGTTAAACAGTTTGGTTTTTGAAAAATATTTTTTGCTTAAGGCGGAAAATCCGAGGCGGTACAGTGATTATTGGGGGTTAAGGCTAGGCAGGCTTGAGCGTGGACTGATGGCGCTAAAATCTTTCGTGGTAGTTGCTTTGCTTCTTTTGATTATGCACCTTTTGGTTGGCGTTCCTCTGCAGTTTTCATGGGGGTGGCTGGGTGCTATATATGTTGTTGTGTCTTCTGTTGGCTTCTTTGTTGTGCTCGGGTACGCGCGTGCATCAACAAATGTTCTTTATGCTCGTTGGGATGCTGTGATAAGGCATTTTTCTGAGTTTCCAAACAATGATGCCGGTATGTCGCCTGAGGAATTGAGGGCGGCGTATGATCAGATAGATTTTTTGAAGGGAATTGTCAGGCCAATCAGAATTAGGTTTTCTTTTTATGGGCTGATTTTTCATATAAAAAATAGTTTGGGGGAAGGGCCGTACTTTAAGTAGCTAACGAAGTCATCTTGTTTTCGCGAATATTTAGGGAGCTGAATCACTTGTGTCACCGACGCTGAAGCTGTCGGAGATTGGCGGGAGGAAGTGCAGCGATCGCATGGCATAACCCCTGGCCTTTCCTCTTGCCACGGTTTCCGATCCGGGCAGTACAATCTTCTTCTGCCCAAACTCATCAATTACCCAGTACGCCACCGGCTCGCCCTAATCCCGGGACGCTGGGGCGTCAAGCAGGTACTGCAAGAACTCCGCGTGAGGCGACGGGCATGGATGGGCTTGGTACTGCAACAGCTTTATCAGGCGCTCAACCTTATTACGCGGCACGCTGACCATCTGTTCGGTGTTGCTGGATCGGTTTTCTGTGGGCATAGGGGAAACCTCGCTGTGATCAACTACAGTTGAGCAATCAGATGAAGGAGTTGCTATGAAGTGCTTGATCTGTGAATTACCTGCTCTGGCGGTTGACACTGGCAGTGACTATGAGGAACTTGCGTGCCCAGAGTGTGGGCACTATCGAGTCAGCAGGACGGCTCTCACCTTGCTCCAAGCAAACAGCGGGCGCATCGATGTAGATCAAGCTCGAATGTGGCTGGCAGCTAAGCAAGGGGCGGGAGTTATTCCGATCATTAGCTCGCAAACAGCGTATGTCATATTCAAGAGTTAGGCAGTATCCTTCCAAGGATCATTGGCCCAGGCCAGCGCAGCCATCGGAGGCGTACTGGCGCTGTTTCCACACATGAGAACCTGCTCGGTCCGGGGGAGGGGTTACTTGATCCGGCCAGTCAACCGTTCGCGCCAGGTCAGACGCCGCGGAAGATGTTCGTGAGCTTCGATCTCGACCACCACCCAGGAGCACCGATCAAAGGCTGCATCGCGCTGATCGCTCAGCCAGCAAGCCTCTTTGTTTGCTTCCTCGATTGTGCCGGCCTGGATCTCGTGCACGTTGAAACCGTTGCTGTGGACGTGCCAGCCGTGGATCACTGCGATGAAGCGGCTCATGGCCTCGGCCCCTTCCAGGTCATCCAGGCCATGTAGAGCGGGGCGGTGATGGGTAGGATCATGGCTGTAGCTCCTCGGGCGCCTTGATAAGTCGCCACTTCGTGTTGTTGTTCTGGCTTCGATCCGACTCGACCAGCCCGTCCTTCTCCATCCGCTCCAACTCCCGGCGTATCTCCGGTGTGCCGCTGGCGCCGGACACGTGGAACTTGAACCACCAGGTACAGAACCAACCGCGGGGGCTTTGCTCGCGCGGCTGCATGTAGTTGATGATCTTCTCGCGCAGTGACTTTTCACTCACAGCTGATACCTCTCATCAATCCAGCGCCCAGGCGCCAGTGCGGGTGTAGGGCGGTTGTCGGCCTGTTCGTGCGGGGAGAGCTGGCGCTCGTTGCCGGCCTGTAGCTGGCTGTCGGGTATGCAACTGATGCCGACCCCATTCAGCAGGTAGCAGGTGACGCCGCGCTGGCTGTCGTGCTGCACGTCGATGACGTTCTCGGTTGCGCTGGCGCCGGTGGCCAGCAGCAGGAGGCAGAGGGCGAGGCGGATCATGACTTGCTCCCGATTGCTGCGGCCGCCTCAACGATTGCCCGGCGAGTTGCGCGGAATGGATCGTCGCCGTGATAGATGTCGAATTCGCCGAAGCGCTCGGCATCCACGCAGGTGTAGGGATCGGTGTCACCGTCGAAAGGCTCGACTATGTGGATCTGGATGCCCAGGCGATCAGCACGCCCCATCAATACGGCCAGGCGCAGGGCGTCACCATCATTGATGAGCGGGTTCCAGTGCGCCCGCACGCCGGACTGGCCCTTCAGGCGGAACGGCCATTTGGGGGCGCGGCAGGTGCAAGGTTCGATCTCCAGGCGACCGCCCTTGGCGGCCAGCTTCAGCAGTTCGTGATCCAGGTTCTTTTCTTCGGGCACGATTGTTCCTTGGCCGCCATATCGCGGCAGTGAATAGAGGGGAGAGGGGTTACAGTGGGGTGGGGTACAAATGTACTCCATGGTCAGTCAGGAGCAATGCTGCCCTCGTTCAGGCGGCGGACTTCGTCGAGACAAGCGTTCCGGCCTTCATTGCCTCGGATTCGTCTAAAATTCAATCTCAACGGAGGGTTCTGCGATGGACGAGAAATCGGGAGTTGCGGTGGATCAGGTTGTGAAAGTGAGCAGCAATATTTCCCTGCACTGCATCGAGTGCGACGCACTTCTCGAATCCACCCACAACTGGGTAGGGGCGGTTAATCACTATCTGGGCCATGGGTTCGTTCTGCTACATGTTGGGCAGGAGACGTGCCACCGCGATGAGGGCCTATGGCACTCAACAGTTGCAGTCCTAGGCCGCAAGGAATGAACCCGTACAGCCACCAGCGTTGATTAGTTGCTGGAGGCCTGAGAAGCGCTCAGGCCCACCGCCACAGGGCGAAGCCA